>CALAGB010000449.1 GCA_937891245.1 uncultured Thermomicrobiales bacterium
ATGGTTCTCTGCTCGATCCTGCCGCGCCGCGATAACGAAGTCCATTGGGCCTTCAGTTTCCTGCCGCCACCGATCTTCGAACTCGAGGCGCGGATGCAGTACCTCAAGGAACATACCGATATCCGCAAAGTCGGCGTCCTGAACGACCCGACGCCCTACGCGATGCTGATGGCCAAGCTCGCCGACCCGGCGGCCAAGAAGTACGGCATCGAGATCGTTGCGCACGAAACGTATCAGCAGGACGACAGCGACATGAGCGTCCAGATCGGCCATATCAAGGCTGCGGGCGCCCCTGCACTCATCAAGATCGGCATCGGCGGCTCCACCGTAACGATCGCGAAGAACGTCCATCAGCTCGGCTTGAAGGACATGCTGCTTATGGCGGGGCTCGACGACGCTGCGCCCTATCTCCAGGCTGGACAGGTTCTGGGCGACCATTTCATGTTTGCCGCCACCACCGTGCAGATTCCAGACGCCGTACCGGCCGGACCAGCGCGCGAAGCGCTCGACGCCTTCCTTACACGCTGGAAGGCGAAGTACGGCGATCGCGACGGGAGCGCGGCGTCGCGCGCCTGGGACGCGATGATGGTGATCGCTAAAGCCGTGGAGACCGCGCATTCGACCGACGGCGCGAAGGTGCGCGACGCGCTGGAGCAGGTCTCGCACTACCAGGGAGCCGCCGCGCTCTATGAGTTCTCGCCCGAGCAGCACGTCGGGGTGGTCAAGAACCCCTTCGTGATCGGCGAGGTCAAGGACGGCAAACTCGCCCAGGTGAAGTGAGCCGGGGATGACTACGCCGCTTCTGGAAATCCGCGAGCTTTCGGCGCGTTATGGCCATGTCGAGGCGCTCAAGCCGACCTCGCTCACGGTCGCGGAGGGTGAACTCGTGACGATCCTGGGGCCTAACGGGGCTGGCAAGTCGACGCTTCTGCGCGCCGTCACTCGTCTTACTCCCGGCCCGGGCGCGATCCTTTTCAAGGGTCGCGACGTCAGCGCCTTGCCAACACACAAGCTTTCGGAGCTTGGCATAATTCTGGTGCAGGAGGGGCGCGGTCTCTTCGGCGAAATGAGCGTGCGCGAGAACCTGATCCTCGGTGCCTACAATACCGGCGGGAACGCGGCCGAGATCGCGGCGCGATTGGAGAAGGTCTTCACGCTGTTCCCCCGCCTCAAGGAGCGTCTCGACCAGAAGGCCGCGCTGATGTCCGGCGGCGAGCAGCAAATGCTTGCCATCGGACGGGCGATGATGGCCGACCCAAAGCTCCTGATGCTGGATGAACCTTCGCTCGGTCTCGCTCCGCGTGTGGCCGCGGAAATTCTCGAAACGCTGGGCGAACTCAACCGCCAGGGCCTCGGCATCCTTCTGGTAGAGCAGAAGGCGCCTCTGGCGCTCAGACTTGCCCGGCGGGTCTACGTGCTTTCGTTGGGGCGTATCGTTGCGGAGTTGCCTTCTCATGAAATCAAGTCCCATCATGACCTTACCCATTACTACCTCCACTAGCGCTGGGTTGCCGTGGCGGCAGATCCTGCTTGCGGCACTGGGCGCATTAGTCGTCGTTTTTGCCTTCTCCGCCAACGGCTACGTCGTTACGGTGATCGGCTTCGCCGCGATCTACGCGCTGTTCTGCACCGGCCTCAACTTCTTCATGGGTTTCACCGGACAGGCGTCCTTCGGGCAGAACGCTTTCGCCGCTCTCGGCGGATATGGCAGCGCCATCCTGACCGCCGATTACGGTTTCGAGCCGGCAGTGGCGCTGGTCCTGACCATGGCCTTTTCCGGTGTGGTCGCGCTGATCGTCGGCTATCCGACGCTGCGTCTGCGTGGCCACTACCTCGCCATGGCTACTTTCGCGCTCGGCCTCATCACCTATGAGATCTCGATCAACTGGACAGACCTGACCCAGGGCTACATGGGATATTCGGGCATTCCGCCGCTGGGTATCGGGCCTTATTACGCCGATACCCCCAAGCAGCAGCTCGCCGTGATCCTCATCCTCCTCGCACTCGGTGTCATGGCTGCGGCGGGACTGAAGAATTCCCGTTTCGGGCGGGCCTGCCGCGCGATCGCAGGCTCGGAGCTTGCCGCTGGCGCGTTGGGTATTCCGGTGGCGCGCTACAAGCTCGTCTCTTTCGTGATCGCCGCGCTTTATGCCTCCGCCGCCGGGTCGCTTTTCGCTCACTTCGTCGGTTTCATCAGCCCCGAAGTCTTCGGCACCGCCATGGTCGTGCAGAGTTTCACCATGCTCTACCTGGGCGGCATCGGCACGATCGCTGGCCCTCTGATCGGAGCAGTCGTCGTCTCGCTCCTGCCCGAATTGATGCGCGGCCTCAAGGACTACCAGACGATCGGCTATCTGGTGATCCTGCTGGGAATCCTGATTTACGCGCCGAAAGGCATTGCGGGTCTTCTCGACCGGCTTCTGCCGAAGCGGGAGGGCTGAGGCATGGCCATGCTGGCGATCCAGGGCATCACCAAGCGCTTCGGCGGTCTCGTTGCCAATGACGACGTCACCTTCCAGGTGGACAAGGGGCAGATATTCGCCGTGATCGGTCCCAACGGGGCCGGCAAGACGACGCTCTTCAACATGGTCGCCGGGACCTTTCCCCCCTCTGAGGGGCAGGTGATCTTCGACGGCGAGGTTATCTCTGCCCGGCCGGTGGCGCAGATCGCCCAAGCGGGCCTGGTGCGGACCTATCAGCTTGTCCAGCTCTTCAAGGATTTGACGGTTGCCGAGAACGTCATGGTCGGCTTCCACCGTGTCACTACCGGCGGAGTTTTTTCGGCGTTGCTCAGGTCGCCCGGCATGCGCCGTCAAGAACGCGAGATTGCTGCGAAGACGGCGGAGATCCTTGAGTTCGTGGGGCTTTCGCATCGCGCCAACGTCACCGCCGATCTTCTTCCCTATGGCGAGCAACGACTTCTGGAGGTCGCCCGAGCGCTGGCCGCAAGCCCGAAGCTGCTGCTCCTCGACGAGCCGGCGGCCGGGCTTAACATGGAGGAGACGTCCGAACTGGCCCGGGTGATCCGCAAGGTCAACGAAAATGACGTCACCATCATGCTGATCGAGCACGACATGGGTCTGGTCATGCAGATCGCCCATCGCATCGCGGTGCTCGACTACGGCCGCAAGATCGCCGAGGGCACGCCGGATGAGATCCGCGTGCACCCCGATGTCATCGCCGCTTATCTCGGCGGCACGGAGGGATATGATGATTGACGCCGTGCAACTCCTGCAGAATCTCATCAACGGGATAGGACTTGGCCTCATTTACGGGCTGATCGGAATCGGTTTCTGCGTCATCTACAATGCCTCCGGCATTGTGAATTTCGGCCAGGGCGTCTTCGTCATGCTGGGCGGGATGATCTGCGCCACCTTCCTTACGCATGTCGGCCTGCCGATCTGGCTCGCGGCGGTCGTGACCGTTCCCGTGGTTGCGCTGATCGGCGTCGCGATGGAGGTGGCGATCGTCCGCCCGATGTGGAAGCGAGGCGCATCGATCTTCGCGATCATTCTCGCCACGCTCGCCTGCCAGATGCTGATCGAACAGATCACTCTTCTCGGCCTCGGCGATCAGCCGCGCACCTTCGATTCCTTCACGCCGGGCGGGCCGCTGATGATCGGCGGCGTCGCCTTGCCCTACCAGTTCTTCTGGGTCCTCGGCTGTGGTGCTCTGATGGTGGCAGGCCTGTGGGCCTTCTTTACCCGTACTCGTAGCGGCCGGGCGCTGCGGGCCTGTTCCCAGAACGCCGAGGCGGCGGCGCTGCTCGGCATCCCGGTACGACGCATGATGATGCTCTCGTTCGCGTTGAGCGCGGGGCTGGGCGCCGTCGCGGGAATCCTGATCACTCCGAGCCAGATCACCGCCTACAACATCGCCACGCCCTTTGGCGTCAATGGCTTCATCGCTGCCATCATAGGCGGCTTCGGTTCCGCGGCTGGTGCAATAACGGGCGGACTTCTGCTGGGCGTGTTCCAGGCCCTCGCCATCGCCTTGCTTGGCGCGAGTTTCAAAAATGTCGCGGCGCTCAGCGTCCTGCTTGTCGTGCTTCTGGTCTTCCCGCAAGGCGTACTCGCCCAGATCAAGACCTTGCGCTCAGGCCGGCGCTGACGCCGCATCGGAAAGGAAAGATCATGTACGACCCAACCGACCCCCGCTCGAGTCTCGCGCCTGTCGCTGCCAGCGCGCCCGTATTTACCGCTTACGCTGCTCCGGACATCGGCCGCTTTTACGAGAACGCGCCGCAGATCGACGCGGACGGCGCGCAGACCTGGCTGATCCGGAGCCAGAACGCCGTCGTCGCCTATTCCAGGGCAGACGACGGCGCGATCTTTGAGCGCGCCGCCCAACCCGACGAATATGTCCTGCTGTTGCCGGGAAAGGACGTTACGGCGACAGTCGAGAGCGATGGGACGATGACCGATGTGCCGGCCTTCTCGATCGCCTTCGTCCCCTCGGGGCCGAGCAAGGTGACGGTACATGGCAATGGAGAAGTCGTACGCATCTTCACCACCGTGGCTTCCGATCTCACCGCAGCCTGCGCCAATGCCGAAGCCTACGCCGAGGACCACCCGAACGTGGCTCCGATCACGCCATGGCCTGCCCCCAGGGGAGGTCGCAAGGTGCGCGCGTATTCTCTTGACGTGCCCCCCGAACCGGGGCGTTTCGGCCGTATCTGGCGTGGCGAGACGCTGATGGTGAACTTCCTCGAGCCGCAGGTCGGCCCGCGCGACATCACCAAACTGTCCCCTCATCACCATGACGATTTCGAACAATGCTCGCTCGCCCTTGAAGGCAGCTTCATTCACCATCTTCGCTGGGCTTGGACACCCGACATGCGGATTTGGCGTGACGACCGGCACGAGACATGCGATGCACCCTCGGTCCTGGTGATCCCGCCGCCGGCGATCCACACCTCGCGCGGTGTAGCCGAGGGGGTGAACCAACTCGTCGACATCTTCTGCCCGCCCCGGCTGGATTTCTCGAAGAAACCGGGCTGGGTCCTGAACGCCGACGACTACCCGGTGCCCGGGGAGTGAGGCGATGCGGGTGCTGATCGTCCACGCCCATCCGGAGCCTGCCTCGTTCAGCGGGGCGTTGACCTCGGCTGCGGTCGAGGCGCTGGAGGCGTCGGGGCACGAGACCACCGTTTCGGACCTTTATGCGGAAGGCTTCGATGCGATTGCGGGGCGGGGTGATTTCACCGACGCGGCGAATCCGGCAAAGTTCCATTATCAGGCGGAGCAAGCCCACGCTGCCCAGGCCGACAGCTTCGTTCCCGAGATCGCGCGCGAACAGGCGCGGGTAAGGGCGGCAGACCTGCTGATTCTGCAGTTCCCGCTCTGGTGGGGAGCACCGCCTGCCGTTCTCAAGGGCTGGTTCGAGCGGGTCATGGCCTATGGCTTCGCCTACGTCGATGGCTGCCGATACGACACCGGCTTCTTCAAGGGGCGCCGGGCGCTGATATCGGTAACCACCGGCGGGACGCCGAAACGCTTTTCGGACGAGGACGTCTACGGCCCGATCGAAAAAGTTCTTTATCCGCTGAAGCGTCTCGCACTTGAATACATGGGTTACGAGGTAGAGGCGCCGTTCGTCTCCTATGCCGTCCCTCGCATAAGCGGAGGGGAAAGAGCCGATTATCTCGCCCGGTGGAGGGCGCGGGTGGTGGCTGCGGCCGAAGCCACGCCACGGATTGAAATTCGCGACCCACGGACAGCGCTTACCGAGATGGGCGCACAGGCCTGGACCCGTGCGTGAACAGATCCGTCCAGCCCGGACAGGACATCGTCCGGAATGGACGTTCCCGACACAAACCCAAAAGGCAAAAAGATGAATACCTCCTTCACCCCCACGCCCGACCTTGCTGCCCGGATCGACAGGATCCTTCAGGGAGCGATCGATCCCCATGTCCATTCCGGTCCCTCGATTGCGCCACGCGCGATCGATCATCTGGAACTCGCGCGCCAGGCCTCGGCTGCCGGGTTCAGCGCGGTGGTGACCAAAGACCACGATTATGCCGGGACCGCGACGGCGATCCTGATCAACGACAATTTCCCCGAACTGAAGACGAAGGTCTACACCTCGCTGGTGCTGAACAACG
>CALAGB010000450.1 GCA_937891245.1 uncultured Thermomicrobiales bacterium
GTGGCGGTTGCGATCTCGAGATCGTTCATGTCACCGGTGACGGTCCTTCGACTACGAGACAGATTGTTGAACACCACGATCGTACTGTCGGGGATGTCGTGTCGTAGCCCGAACACTGCATCAGTACCGGTATTGACGACCGAATAGGTGCCCGCACCGATTTCGCTACACTCCTTGCGTACGCGCATCAACGAGGCCATCCAATTGAGCAGCGAATCGGGCTGGGCACGTGCCGATCCGACGCTGATCTGTTGAAAGCCATAGACGTCATCATAGGCGAGCGGGCGCACGTAGCGCTCCGGCGGTGCGGTGGAAAATCCTCCGTTGCCGTAGGCGGTCCACGGCATCGGTGTCCTCACGCTCAGCCGCTCCGGTAAATCCAGGTTTTCACCCATGCCGATCTCCTCGCCGTAGAAGATCAGCGGTGCGCCGGGCAGGCTGAAGAGGACGCTGTAGGCGAGCCGCAGCCACGCCTGGTCGTTTTCGAGCATCGGAGCCAGACGCCGGCGGATGCCTCGCCCGTAAACGCGCATCCGCTCATCCGGAGCGAACGTCGCGAACAGCTGGTCGCGTTGCGCTTTGGTCACCCGGTCGAGGTTCAGTTCGTCGTGATGGCGCAGAAAGTTGACCCATTCTCCGGTATCCGGGATGGTCGGCAACTCGTCTAGTGCGAAATGGAGTGGGTCGGCGCTCTCCTCCTGTAACGCAAGGAAGAGATAGCGATTGAGCGGGAAATTGAAGAGCGAATGGAGTTCGTTGCCGCCGCCGAAATAGTCGGCGATGGTGCTCAGACTGACATCTACTTCGCCGAGGAGGATCGTATTGCCGCTACGGACGGCGGCGAAGCTCCGCAATTCTTCGAGATACGCGTGGGCGCGATCAAACCGCTGTCCGGCCTCGCCGTCGGCGACAGTGTTCAGAAATGGCGCGGCATCGATGCGGAAGCCATCTACACCCTGCCGCATCCATAATCCCATGATCTTGCGGAACTCGTCACGGACGGCCGGGTTGGTGAAGTTGAGGTCGGGTTGAAAGTCGTAAAAGTGGTGTAGATACCACGCCTTGGCGACGTCATCATACGTCCAAATCCCCTTCTGAAAACCGGGAAAGACGACCTCATCGCTCGTGTCACCGGGATCGTCCTCGCGCCAGACATAATAGTCGCGATATGGTGAATCCGGATCCGACCGCGCGGATTGGAACCAGGGGTGCTCGTTTGACGTGTGATTGGGAACAAGGTCGAGAATGACGTGGATGCCACGCTCGCGCGCCTCGATCATGAACTCGGTGAAATCAGCCATCGAACCGTAGCGGGGATCGACCGCGCAGTAATCGGAGATGTCGTAGCCGTCATCG
Organism: uncultured Thermomicrobiales bacterium; assembly: GCA_937891245.1. Classification (GTDB taxonomy): domain Bacteria; phylum Chloroflexota; class Chloroflexia; order Thermomicrobiales; family Thermomicrobiaceae; genus CALAGB01. Next base: position 1,357 of record CALAGB010000450.1, read on the forward strand.
CGATTGGGGCTTGGGTAGAACGGCAACAGCCAGAGGCAGTTGACGCCAAGCCCCGCGAGGTAGTCGAGCCGGCTCGTCAGCCCAGGAAAATCGCCAATCCCATCACCGTTGGAGTCGGCATATGTCTCGACGTCGAGACAGTAGAAAATGACGTTTTTGTACCACTGGTCGCGCAGTCCCACGAATCCTCCGCTCTCCGTACCACGGTTGCTCTGCCCGATTCACCGTTGGTAGATGTACAAGTTTCGTGCCCAAACGTCATCCGACATGACGCAGGCGCGTCGTGGATACGGCTGCGGATGCGCGGAAACGATCGAGCCCGCCTGATTTCAAGCGGGCTCGGGAAGCGGTCGTGGTGCTGGTGGTGGGCGAAACTCTAGGCTTCGTTGGCTGCCTGCTGGGGTTGTTGTGTCTTCGCCAGGAGCTTGGTGCAGGCATACACAGTGCGCAGATGCGGCAGATCAATGTCGAGCTGTTCGCCCAACTCGACAACCGAGCCGACGAGCGCTTCGAGCTCCATCGGACGCCCGGTCTCCAGGTCCTGGAGCATCGAGGTCTTATGGACGCCGACGCGGTCTGCTCCGGCGAGCCGCTTGTCGACGCTCAGCTGCACTTCGATACCGAGCGCGCGGGCGACGCTGTCGGCTTCAACCATGATTGCGCGGGCAACGGCCCGCGTCTCGGGCATGCCGGTGATTTCATGAAGCGACGCGCGGGTCAGGGCGCTGAGCGGGTTGAAAGAAACGTTACCGAGGAGCTTCAGCCAGATCTCGCGTCGGATATGCGGGCTGACCGGCGCTTTAAGCCCCGCCTGGACGAGCGCCGCCGACAGCGCCTGACAACGTTCGCTCTTGGTTCCATCTGGTTCGCCGAGGGTAAAGCGCGTGCCTTCGATATGCTGGATTACGCCTGGCTCGACGGTCTCCGCTGCCGGCCAGACGACGCAGCCGATCACCCGCTCGATCGGTATCGAGCGCGCGGCGACGCCCCCCGGATCGAGCGATTCGATGTGCGTTCCTGCCAACGGGCCGTCGTACCGCTGGAAGTACCACCACGGGATGCCGTTCTGACCGGTGACGATCGCCGTCTCCGGTCCAAGTGCCGCGCTCAGTTGCGGGGCGATGCCCGCCAGACTGTGCGCCTTTACGGTCAGAAAAACCGCGTCCGCATCTCTCACCGCGTTGAGATCGTCGGTGCATTCCGGGTGTGCGACGAAGTCGTCGTCGCCCTCGAGCACGCGCAATCCATTCGCGCGCATCGCGGCCAGATGTGGGCCGCGGGCGATCAACACGACGTCGACGCCGGCTCGCGCCAGCTTTGCGCCCAGGTAGCCTCCGATGGCACCGGCGCCGAAGATCGCGATCCTCATGCCTGTCCCCCGATCGCAGCCGCGACATGGCGGCGCTGAACCTTCCCCGTGGCCGTTCGTGGGATGGTTTCGACAACGAAAAACTTCTTGGGAACTTTGAAATCCGCCAGATGCTCACGGCAATGGCGGAGCAAATCGGCTTCGGTCGCATCACCGGTCAGTACGACCGCGACGGCGACTTCCTCACCCCAGACCGGGTGTGGCAAGCCGAACGCGACTGCTTCGCCGACCGCCGGATGCTGGAGAAGCAGTTCGTCGATTTCGCGCGGCGCGATCTTCTCGCCACCGCGATTGATAAGCTCCTTGAGCCGGCTGAGCAGGGTGAGATAGCCGTCGCTGTCAAGTGCACCGAGATCACCGGTTCGGAACCACCCCTCAGTAAAGCTGGCCGCGTTGGCCTCGGGATTATTCTCGTAGCCGTCGGTGACGTTTGGGCCTTGAATGACGACTTCGCCCTTCTCACCGGCCGGGAGCAGCCGGCCATCGTCGTCCATGATGCCGACACGAACGCCGGTGCCTCGGCCGACGGTGCCTGGCTTGTGCACCTCCGGTGGCAGTGGGTTCGAGGCGATCTGATGCGATCCTTCGGTCATGCCGTAGGCCTCGAGCACCGGCACGTTTAGCAACTCTTCCAGCGCGGCCAGTGTCGCGGGTGGGAGCGCCGAACTGCACGAGCGCACGAAGCGGAGATTGTTCGATGTATCGGCGTGTCGACCGGCGCGCGCCAGAATGAGATGGTGGATCGTCGGGACCGCCGAATACCAGGTAATCCTGTGCTCAGCCAGCAGCGGCCAGAACCCGAGCGGATTGAACCGCGGCGGCACGACGACCGTTCCGCCGGTGCGCAAAGTCGACATCGTCGATGCCATTAGTCCATGCACGTGGAAAAGCGGCATCAAGCAGAGCGCGACATCATCGGATGAGAGTTGGTAAGTCGCGGTGATGTTCTCGACGGAAGCGGTCAAATTGCGATGCTTGAGTGGCACCCGCTTGGGGCGACTGGTCGTGCCGCTGGTGTGTAGGACGAGCGCCACATCATTGGTGCCCGCCGCTTCGGCGGTGCGACCCGGCTGGCGGGGTGCCTTGCTCGAGAATTGCATCTCGCGATTCTGGTCGAGCGCTGCTTCGATGATAATCCGATCACCCGCAGCGCGACGCGCTGCCTCGGCCCCGCCCGGTGGCACGATAACGGCCTGCGCGTCGGTGTCGTCGAGATAGAAGCGATATTCATTCTCGGTGTAGTTGGGGTTGAGCGGCGCGGCCGTCGCCGCGGTGGCGGTACCGATGAACGCGGTGATGACTTCGGCTCCGTTGGGTAGCACGATCGCCACCCGATCGCCGCGCTTGATGCCGAATTCGGCGAGCGTGTCGGCCGTCCGTCGCGCTTCCCGGCGCAGCTCTCTGAAGGAGAGCGTCACACCATCCGGCACAACGATCGCCGTTTTCTCGTCCGGCGGGCCGTCCAGGAGATCCAGCAAAGTCGCGGCCGGCTGCCGTTTCTCGCGGGCCGTCGCTGCTGTGTCCGTCATTGTTCGTCCTTCCCACTGCGCGTCAATGGTGCCGCCGGTGTGTCGTGACCCGCTTGCACCGGCGAGTTGGCGCATTATTCGCCGTTATGGCTGCCATCGGCAGGTGTTCGCGCATCAGGCACGTAGGTACTTGCCACGCAGGATAGCGATGGCCTCGCGCGTCGTCAAGCGGAGACGACCGCGGTATCGGTGCGCAGGAACGTTCGGTAGCGCCGGCTCGAGGCGTGAGGTGCCGCTGCCGCTCGGGTTGGGCCTGCCGCTATTTCTTCTTGCCGATAAACAGGATGGCAACGATCGTGAGCAGATGTACGAAGATCGCTCCACCGAGGCCGAACAGATGGTCACGACGAGTCGCCCGGCTCGCTCGTGCCACTCGCTTCAGCGTGATTCCACCGAACGGAAGCAACAGCAACGCCCCTGTCAGCAGTCCAGGGTTATAGCGGCGCTCACGCATCGCCGGGATGAGATGCAGGGCCCCATTCACCACCGCCAGGTAGGGTGCGATCAGACTGAGGGACAGCCGGTTAAGACGCGCCAGATAGAGCGCGGAAAGATTGATACCCCAGACTCCGATATTCACGACGCACAGGTTGATGTCGGTTACCCCACGGGCTCGCGGCAACAACCGGCTTATATACGCTTTGAACGCACCGTGGGCGTGCTCTTCGAACTGATGCAGCATGTAGACCGGAAGATGCAGAAAAATAAGGAAGCCGGACGGTCCGAGCGTACGACGAAGAATCGGTCCGACGCATCCCAGGACAATCGCGAGTGGAAGACCAGCACGCGCCCACTGTTGATCTCGAACGAACCAGGGCAAGAATCGCTCGGTTGTCGCATCAGACGAAAGTTGTGCCGACATCCAATCTCCTGTTTTCTACTGCATACATGATCTGTCTGCGATCACTCGCGAGGCGAGTATACCGGCCTCTCTCTGCCTGGGCGAGCAGTAATCTGAGCTGCGCCGGCGTGATCCCTGGTGGTGTTTGGTTCGATTGGCTCGGATGCTCTCGCGTTATACTTCGTCGTAGAAGCGGTCATATCGCTTGTCCCGCCCTTCGGCTGCGCCAGCGGGTTTCGGACAGGGAGCATGATATGGATGTACACGTACGCCTCGGGCCGGGTTTGCTCCAGCAGGTTGGTACCCCGCGTCTGACCGTGTCACTAGCGCCCGGTTCAACCGTACTTGACCTTCGCCAACATCTCCGCACGTCCTATCCGTCATTCTCGGAGAATTCGGGAACCGTCCTGGCGGTGATCGGCGGAGCGACGGTCGCGGAGTGGCACATTCTTCAATCCGGCAACGAAGTCGCGTTGCTTCTTCCCGTTTCAGGTGGCTCAGTCGAGCCTCGTGAGGAGCGTCCATCATGGCTGTAACGGTCGCGACCGCGCACGAAACCGTTTATGTTGATCGTTTCACGAATGGAATCCTGAGTCCGACGGGGCCGATGCTCGGGCCGGTGCGTGATGGCGGCCATATCGTCGCCAACACCGCGCCTGGCTGCTGGGGTCCAATGATCACGCCCGCGATTCGCGGCGGCCACGAAGTAACCCAACCGGTCGCGGTTGAAGGTGCCGAGGTCGGCGATGCGATCGTGATTCGCATCAAGGATATTGTGGTCACCTCGGTGGCAACGGCCTCCGGCAATGATCTGCCGATGGCTGGTCGATTTCTCGGCGATCCCTTCGTGGCGGGACGTTGTCCGCAGTGCGGAACGCTCTGGCCGGAAACGCGGATCGAGGGGATTGGACCGACGGCGGTGCGCTGCGTCAACTGCGGCGCGGATGCGACTCCGTTCACCTTCACCCACGGCTATACGATCGCGTTTGACGAGAATCACACAGTCGGCCTGACGCTCAATCAGGAGGCCGCTGAATCAATCGCGCACGACGCCGCGCGGTATGCCGCGCTGCCTGAGCGATCGATCCAGAACCCGATCCTCACGTTCGCGCCGCACGATCTGGTCGGCGTCGTCGCTCGGATGCGCCCGTTCATGGGCCAGCTCGGCACGACGCCCGCGATCGACATGCCCGATTCACACA
>CALAGB010000451.1 GCA_937891245.1 uncultured Thermomicrobiales bacterium
GCCGCCTTCCCACGATAGACCATGAAGGTCATGATCAGCGAACCGAAGAACATACAGTCCGACGCCAGGAATGCCCACATCAACAATTTGTTGTGCGATATTCCCGTGGTTGTCGCGTGCGCGTCATCGAGATGCGCGACATGCTGCGTTTGACTCAAGCCGTTCAACCCTTTCCTCTTATGCCGCGCACACGTCAGTGGTTCGGCTCAAACGACCAGCCAAACAGGCCAAAGGTCAACACGACGATTCCAGCACCGAAGACATACCAGGAGACTGCCATTCCGTCACCGTGCATCACCATACCGGCGCCCATCGCGAGCAATCCGCCAGCGGCCACGACCGGAAAGTAGGACGGCGGTGGAAGGTGGATATGGCGCTCGTCCGCAGGTGTCGGATTAAGGTTGGTCTTCTGTTCATCCGTCTGCTCGGCCGACCCATACTTCATTTCCCAGTATGCATCGCGCGATTCAACAGTCGGAATGACCGCGAAGTTGTAGGCCGGCGGCGGCGAAGGGATTGACCACTCGAGCGTTCGACCGTCCCACGGATCAGCCGGGGCAATCTCGCCGGAGCGCATCGACTTGATCACGTTGAACGCGAAGAAGAGAACGCTTGCTCCAAGCAGATAGGCGCCGATCGTCTCCTCGAAGTTCCAGAAATCCCAACCCATGCCGCCTGGGTACGTATAGATACGACGCGGCATGCCGTCGATGCCCAGGAAGTGCATCGGGAAGAAGGTCATATTGAAGGCGATCAACGTCCACCAGAACTGAATCTGGCCCAGCTTGTCATTGAGCATGCGACCGAACATCTTGGGGAACCAGTAGTAGATTCCACCGAAGATGGCCATGAGAGAACCACCGAACAGAACGTAATGGAAGTGGGCAACGACGAAGTAGCTGTCTGTCTGCCAGTAGTCGACTGGCACCGAAGCGTGCATGACGCCGCTGATACCGCCGATCGTAAACATCCCAACGAACCCGGCGGCAAATAGGAGAGGCGTTTTGATAACGATCGATCCACCCCAGAGCGTCCCCAGCCAGTTGAAAATCTTCACACCGGTTGGGATCGCGATGAGCATGGTCGTCGTGGCGAAGACCGAGTTTGCGACCGGGCCGAGGCCGACCGCGAACATATGGTGCGCCCAGACGCCGAACGACAGGAAGCCGATGGCGATGCCCGAGTAAACCACGAACGGATAGCCGAACAACGGCTTGCGCGCGAACGTCGGCAGGATCTCCGAGATCATGCCAAAGGGCGGCAGGACCATGATATAGACTTCGGGGTGACCGAAAATCCAGAAGAGGTGTTGCCAGAGAACAACCGATGCGCCAGCAGTCGGCTCGAAGAAGAGCGTGCCGAAGTAGCGGTCGAACGTCAGCTCAACCAGGCCGATCGTCAGCGACGGAATCGCCAACATAAGAAGGACGGACGTTACGAGCGTCATCCAGGTGAAGACCGGGATACGCATCATGCGCATGCCGGGAGCTCGCATGTTGATGATCGTTACGAAGAAGTTCAGCGCCGATGCGACCGATGCGATACCGAGAATCTGCAGACCGAAGATCCAGAAGTCGACGTTCAACCCAGGTGAATAGGTGAGCGTCGTCAGGTTGGCATAACCAAACCAGCCGGCATTCGGGGCCGACCCGAAGAGGAAGCTACTGAGCAGCAGCAGCGATCCGAAAAGGAAGACCCAGTAACTGAAGGCGTTCAATCGTGGGAAAGCGACATCGCGCGCTCCGATCTGGAGCGGGATGAGGAAGTTGAAGAACGCCGAGTTGAGTGGCATGACCACGAGGAAGATCATGATCGTGCCGTGCATCGTGAAGACTTCATTGTAGTGAGCAGGGCCAAGGAACGTGTTGTCCGGCACCGCCAGCTGGGTGCGAATCAACAGTGCCAAAAGGCCACCGATCAGGAAGAAGAAGAGCGACGTGAACATGTAGAGGATGCCGATCCTCTTGTGGTCGACCGTCGTGATCCACTCCCAGATCGTGGAGCGCCGATAGCGAGCCCCTTGCTGTGTTGCTGTCGCCTGTGCCATTAGCGATCCCCCATCCAGCCGCGCGAAACCCCGGAACCGATGATCTTACGAGCGTGTGTACGAGTCATCATTTCAGGCTCTCCAGGAATGCCGCCACCTGATTGGCTTGCTCCTGGGTGAGGCCGAGATTCGGCATCAAGGTGCCTGGCTTGACGGCTTGAGGGTTATGGACCCACTTGGCGAGATTTTCTTGCGTCAACGGCAGCACTTCGCCCGCGATGGCCGTGCGGCTGCCAACGTGCGTCAGGTTCGGACCGACGTCGCCGAGCGCCTTGACGCCGTTCACTTCCATACCGCTGATGGTGTGGCAACCAACACAACCCGCGGTGAAGAAGACTTGCTGCCCTTGCTGCGCGAGTTGATCGCTGCTCGGGATTTCCACAGCAGGTTGCTTGTTGTGTTCCAGCCAGGCGTCGTAGTCCTCCTGGGACTGCACGACGACCGTGAATGCCATGTTCGCGTGCTGCTCGCCGCAGAACTCGGCGCACTGACCTCGGAACGTGCCGATTTCTTCGGCGGTAAACCAGAGGTGATTGTCCTGGTTTGGAACGACGTCCTGCTTACCAGCTAGCTTCGGAATCCAGAAGCTATGGATGACATCGTCGCTGCGAAGCTCGACGTACACCGGGACGCCGACCGGGACGTGCATCTCGTCCGCGTCGACAACCTGCTCTCCCGGATAATCGAATTCCCACCACCACTGGTGTCCGACAACCTGAACCGTGATTCCGGTATCCGGTTTCTGCGCGAATTTCGAGATCGTTGAGATCGTCGGAACCGTGATTACGGCCAGAATCAACGCCGGAATGATTGTCCAGGTAATTTCGAGTTTCGTGTTCCCGTGGGTAGGATGCGGTTCAGGTGAGCCGGGCTTGCGTCGGAATTTGATGACCGAATAGAGCAAGACCCCTTGCACGATAACGAACACGACGACGGACATCCAGAAAATCGGAACAAACAGATTCCAGATGTCTCGCATATTGCTGCCCGCCGGATGATTCACCGATTGCGGGCCACCACCTAAGACTGAACATCCGCCGAGGATGACAACGAGTAACGCGACGCACACCCCCGTCACGGCGCGTTTCAGCCAGGTACTCCCTCTCGCCATGATCCTCCCTGCTCACCTCATGCCGCGGTAGAGGCACCCCCTCGCCCCACACCGGACCACACGAAACTACCGCGAACCATGCTCTTTCGCACGCCGGGGCTGTCACGCATTCGTTATACCATCGAAACGATCAATGGCAATCCTCAGGCCAGAGGATTCCTGTCGGGACTTTCCCGGCTTTTATCCTGACAGCATTGGGGCGCATGTACGGCGCGTCGCGGCCAGACACCACCCCGGCCTTTTGCCGCTCGACATTGTCGCTTATTATAAAGGAGTCCTACGCGGAACGGGCAAGCGGCGTTCGACGAGTCGTGGAACCAGCCGATCGCGCGCCACCAGGTCCGTCTTCTGAATCAGAGCGGAAGGAGCCAGCTATGTCGGTAGATCCGACAGGAACCATCGAGGGCCTACTGGTCGAGTCGCGCCGGTATCCACCGAGTCCGGAATTTGCGGCGAGCGCGAACGTCAACGATCCCGGGATTTACCAGCGAGCGAACGATGACCCGGAGGCGTTCTGGGCAGCCGTTGCCGAAGAGCTCGACTGGGATCAGAAATGGGATAGCGTTCTGCAGTGGGATCCCCCCAAAGTCTCGTGGTTCACTGGCGGCAAACTCAACGTTTCCTACAACTGTGTCGATCGTCATGTTAAAACCTGGCGCAAGACGAAAGCGGCCATTGTATGGGAGGGCGAAGGGGGCGAGGAGCGCATCCTGACCTATCAGGATCTCTATCGCGAGGTGAATCGCACCGCACTCATGCTCAAATCGCTTGGCGTCGCCAAGGGCGACCGGGTGGCCGTTTACCTGCCGATGATTCCGGAGCTGGCGATCATCCTGCTCGCGTGCGCCCGTATCGGTGCGCCGCATTCCGTCGTTTTCGGAGGCTTCAGCCCTGATTCGCTGGCCGACCGGATCAACGACTGCGATGCGAAGGTTCTGGTGACCGCCGATGGCGGTTTCCGGCGCGGCGGTGTCGTGGCGCTGAAGGAAAACGCTGACAAAGCATTAGAGCACACGCCGGGCATTGAGCATGTCGTCGTCGTCCAGCGCGTTGGCCCGGAGAAACATCCGGTCGCGATGAAGGCCGGTCGCGATATCTGGTGGCATGATGCGATGGCTGCGGTGTCCGGCAACTATTGCGCGCCGGAATCGCTCGACGCCGAACACCCACTCTACATCCTCTACACCTCCGGCACGACCGGCAAACCGAAGGGTGTGCTCCATACCACCGCGGGCTATCTCGTCGGCACCTACGCCACCAGCAAGTGGGTACTCGATCTCAAAGACGACGATATTTACTGGTGTACCGCCGATATCGGCTGGGTGACCGGTCATAGCTA
>CALAGB010000452.1 GCA_937891245.1 uncultured Thermomicrobiales bacterium
CGCGTACGAGCAAGCTTCGCCGGACGATATTTCTGTCGTTCCTGATCGTCTCGCATCTAGCCTTCTTCCATAGCGGACACCTTACCGACTCTCCGCAGGCACGTCCGATGCCCAGCATGCACCACCTGATCCTTTCGTCGATAGGGCTTTGTTGCGCAACCGTTTCAGCGTTTGTGCCGCATCATCCGTGCCCAATTCCAAGTGTGTCTCCACAACCCGATATGCCGCCGTCTGGGCTACCAACGATCTCGACACCCATTGCGTCGTCTTTCGACATGGTCCCACAATCCGTCGTGTCGCAGCCGGTTCGCCTGAACGGACCGGCACGACAGGCGTTGCTCCAGCGATTTCTCTTATGATCGAGGAGTCGCCGGTTGGATCGACGCGACGATCCAGCGGGCCTTCTCGGAACGGATAAGACTATTAGCAATTGAGGAAAGGAACGCCGATGCGGCGGATGCTCATGTGTTTGATTGGGGTTGCGTTCGTCATGTTGTTGGCGGCGTGTGGAGGAAGTTCCGCGAGCCCGACTGCGACGCAGTCATCAGTGGGAGTTGCCCCGACAGGAACGACTGGACATGCCGGGATGCCAGGAATGGCGGCCTCCCCCGGCACGGGTATGGGTACGGCGACCGGTTCGCCAATGGCAGGAATGGGAACGCTCGATGATCAGAGCTTCCTTGCCCTCATGATTCAGCACCATCAAGGTGCAATCGATATGGCGAAGATCGCTCAGGAGCGCGGCGAAAAAGCGGAAATCAAGCAGCTTGCCCAGAACATCATTACGTCACAGCAGCGCGAGATTAACCAAATGGCGGCCTGGAGCCAGGAGTGGTTCGGCACGGCTACTCCGGTCGCGGACCAGACGATCTCAAAGCAATCAATGGGGATGAACATGGACATGAGCACACTGAAGACGGCGCAACCGTTTGACAAGGCGTTCATCGACGCGATGATTCCTCATCACGAAGGGGCGATCATGATGGCGCAGATGATCCTACAGACCACAGAACGACCTGAGTTGAAGCAACGCGCCAACGCGATCATCACGGATCAAAAAAAGGAGTCGACAATGATGAAACAGTGGCGAACGGCCTGGTACGGTCAGTAATGATCAAGAGCTTGGGCGGGGTTGATTCCCCGCTCGGGCCTCGTCTCACGGCCCGTCGGTCTGACATCGCAATTCGTCACATCCACCGCACGGTTCCCCGTCCCTCGAAACGGATTCCACTTCACTCTGGGGCAATACGGTAGTTTTCCTACTCACCGATCCCTCAGCGACGTCTCGTCGGAAACGACGGTGAGATTCCTCGTGTTCTTGGGTTCAGTAAAACATAGTGTAATAGAACCGTTGCGTCGCGATGTTGACCCAGAAGAACATATTTGTCAGGTACAACGCGCCCATCCCGATCAGCACCAGTCCACTGATCCAGTTGAGTAGTCGATAATGGCGCCTCACCCAACCAAGCACGCCCAACATCCGGCTAAAGCCAACTCCGGTCGCGACAAATGGTATCGCCATACCGAGCGAATAGAGCAGGAGGAGCCAGGCACCCTGACCGAGCGTTTGCGTCGTCCCGGCATAGAACAAGATCGCAGCCAAGATTGGCCCAACACAGGGTGTCCAGCCAAAGGCGAAGAGCATGCCGAGCAAGGTGGGGCCAACGGGGCCGAGCGACTCAGCAGAAAGATGAATCCGCCGCTCGCGATAGAGAAATGGCACGCGCACCACCTCAAGCACCAGCAACCCCATTCCGATCATGATCACCCCAGCGACCTGGTTAATCAGCCGGCGGCTCGGGCCGAATAGCCCGCCGAAGCTGGCCACCACGAGACCGAGCAGCACGAAGACGAAGACGAACCCCAGCACAAAGAGCAGCGACGTGCGGAGAGCCCGCAGCATGTGCGCACGTCCACCTACGGCCAGTTGATCGATCGAGACGCCGGAGACAAGCGAAATGTAGCCGGGGATCAGCGGCGCGACACATGGAGAGAAAAACGAGGCCATGCCCGCGCCGAAGGCGAGCGCCCAACCGATTTCGGGAACAAGCCCATTCACCGAAGCGTCTCCTCAATAAAGCCAGTCAATTGCTCCTCCTGGATTTCGCCCTGCCAAACACGGTGAATCTGTCCATCAGGATTAATAACGACCGTGGTCGGAAGTCCGGTCACGCTATAGTCGGTGTCAATCCGCGATGATCGATCCGGACCGTTCGGGTAGCTGATACCGTATTGCTTGATGAAGGCTTGCGCGTCCGCATCCTCGTCCTGAACGTCGATCCCGACGAAGACCACGCCACGTGGGCGGTAGCGTTGATAGACGGCTTCAAGTCGGGACGCCTCCCGCCGGCACGGCGGGCACCACGAGGCCCAGAAGTTGACGACCACGACGTTTCCTCGGAAGTCGGCGAGCCGAATGGTGTCACCGCTGAAGAGGGTAAGCGTGAAATCGGGTGCCGGCCCACGAGTCTTCCGCGCATCCGCCACATTTCCTGCCCATGACCGAACCTGGGATATACGTGCGGAGGTGTTCGTCACGAGATCAGAAAAGAACGGACTACCGATGGCCAATACCGCCAGCATGAAGACCGTAACGATCCAAAGTACGACGCGGGTTCGCCACCAGATACCTGAATTCCGCTCTGGAACCAACCGAGACCAGGGATGCCTCATCGCTGGGCATCCGCGAGCAGCGCGTCGATCTGCTGATCAGTGAGCGGCCCGATCCAGTGCTGTGCGATCGTCCCGTCTGGGCGAATAATGAACGTCTCC
>CALAGB010000453.1 GCA_937891245.1 uncultured Thermomicrobiales bacterium
GGCGGCGGCGGTGGCCGGCGGGCTGTGCGATTTCGCGCTCGGCAGCGACACCGGTGGATCGATCCGCAGTCCAGCGTCCTATTGCAATGTCGTCGGTCTGAAGGCGACCTACGGTCGGATCAGCTGCGCCGGGGTTCTGCCGCTGTCGTGGTCGCTTGATCATGCCGGGCCACTCACCCGCACGGTCGAAGCCACCGCTCTCCTCTTCGATGCGATCGCGGGCTTCGATCCGCTCGACCCCGCCTCAGCGAGGGGGGACTGGCCGGCGGTCTGCCCGACCTTGAGCGACGACATCTCGAACCTGCGCATCGGGATCGTCGGTGAGATGTTCACGGGCTACGTGCAGCCGGAAGTGCGGACGATCGCTCGTGCCGCCATTGAGCAATTGGCCAGGCTGGGAGTGACCCTCGAATCAGTCGCGCTGCCGCACCTCGACCTTATCGCTCCGGTCATCGACACGATCGTTCAGGCAGAAGCAACCAGTTATCATCGACATATCCTTGAAGCGCGACCGAACGATTACAGCGATGAAGTGCGCGATAACCTGCGTCTCGGTGCGACGGTGCTCGCCATCGACTACATCGACGCCCAACGCGTCCGGCGTCTGTTGCTTGATGGCGTCAACAACGCGTTGAACAGCTACGACCTACTTGTCTACCCAACGCAACCGATCGTGGCGCCGCTGCTCGATTCGTATTCGTTGGAACCTGGAGACGACGACGCAGTGCTCGACATCGAGATCAGTCATACCGGCCTGGCGAATCTTACGGGCCATCCGGCGCTCTCGGTACCGGGCGGCTTCACCGGCGACGGACTGCCGGTCGGGCTGCAGTTCATCGGCCGCGTCTTCGATGAGGCGACAATTCTGCGGCTCGGCCACGCCTTCCAGCAGATTACCGCTTGGCATTTGGAGCGCCCGGCGCTCACAGCAGAGAACTGAGGGAACGACGACATGTTTGAATACGACGCACTGCCGGCATCCGTGATCGTTCCGGTCGGATATGGGCGCGCTGCCCGTGTTCAGGCCGGAACGCTCGTCACGGTCGAGCAGACGACCGGCTATCAGATCGTCGACTTCATCGCCTTTCGCGACGATGATCTGACCGAAAAGCTGAGCACGGCGCATACGCTCGCTTCGCTCGGTCGCATGTGGCCCGCTCCCGGCCAGCGTTTGATCTCGAACCGGCGCACGCCGCTGCTGGAACTCGTTGAGGACACGGCCGGTCGTCATGATCTGACGATGGCGGCCTGCGACCCGTGGCGCTACGAGATTGACTTCGGCGTAACCGGACACCGAAGCTGCTCGGATAATTTTCTGGAACTCTTTGGACCGCTTGGCATTGAGCGCCACGATCTGCCCAATCCGGTCAACCTCTTCCAGAACACGATCTATGGCGGCGAGGATGGGCAGGTTGGCTTCCTTGAACCGAGCGCGGGACAGGGTAGCTATGTCGTGCTGCGTGCGCTGGTGCCGTTACTGCTGGGCTTCAGCGCCTGTCCGATGGACCTCAATCCGCCGCGCGAACGCAAACCGGGCGATATCGTGGTGCGCATCGCGGCTGCGGCGGGCGGGGCGTGACAAAGCCGCGACCGAGGTCACGGCGTCATCACGGGGGTGATGGGGAATGGGATGGATCGGGGAGTTGGTTCTTCTCCCAAGAACCGGCGATGCGGTTCAGCAACAGTTCCGGTTCCACCCCTACTACGCAGCACGCCGGCCACTGGATTAACCGCTAATCGATGAGGCCGGCAGCGCGTGCGGCGTCGAGCGTGTTGCGCGCCATCTTGATACTGGCGACATCAACCATCTGGTTAGCGATCGAGATCGAGCCGCGCCCTGCGGCGGTGGCCTGTTCGTATTCATCCACGACGCGCGCCGCCCAGGCGATTTCCTGCGCCTCCGGTGAGAAGATCTCGTTGGCGATTTCCAGCTGCGCCGGATGGATACACATCTTGCCGTCGTAACCGAGCGCACGAGCCACCCGGCAGGCAGCGCGAAAGCCATCGGCATCGCGAAAGTCGGCGAATGGCCCATCGATGACGCGCACACCCGCCGCGCGACCCGCGACAAGGATGCGATGCAGTGGATAATGGAAGCGATGGCCGGGATAGGCGGCATCCCACTCGTCGGGCGTCCCGATCGAGACGGACGGGATGCGCAGCGAGGCGGTGTAGTCACCCGGGCCGAAAATGAGCGCTTCAACGCGCGGGCTGCCGCTGGCAATCCGCTCGCAATTGATCAATCCCTCAGCCGTTTCGATAAGCAGTTCCAGGCCGATCGGCCGCGAGGAGCCGCAACTCGCCTCGATCTGGGTGAGCAGTGTATCGACGACGTAGACGTCTTCCGGGCGATTGACCTTCGGCAGCAGGATGAAGTCGATCTGGCCGGCCGTCGCCTCGACGATCTCGATCAGGTCACGATAGAAGAACGTGGTGTCGAGCGCGTTCATGCGGAAGACGCGCGGCTTCTTGCCCCAGTCGAGTTCGGTCATGGCGCGAATGACGTTGGCGCGGGCTGAGGCTTTCGCTTCGGGTGCCACCGAGTCTTCGAGATCGAGAAAGATAACGTCGGCGACGGATGCGACGCCCTTCTCAATCATGTGCCAGTTCGAGGCCGGTACCGCCAGTTCGCTTCGTTCAAGCCACATCATCGTTCCTTCCCCGGTTCTCATTCATGAAGCGCAGAGTTCGAACGCTTCGGCTCGCCTGCCACAAGCCAGCCAGAAGCCCGCTCCCATTCTGAGCGAGCAGCATAACCGGTTCAAGGACACATGGCGAAACCGCGACGCCGTGTTGGAGGAGTCGTTCAGGTGGGTCGACCGAAGATCACAGTAGGGAGACGGCTCCGGGACCTCCGGATGGCAGCCGCTCGGGTGCACCTCGATGCTATGTTCGGAGGTCGAAACGCCGCGATATGTCCGCTCCGGAGCAAGCGGCGCGCTCGGTTCGTGAAGTTTGAAGTACTCACCAGCCATTCGCGGGGAGCGGTCATAGCGCTCGGCCAGTCGCACACCGCCCGTCGCCCGCTCGGGGATAAATGCCCGGGCTCCTAGGGCGAAACCCACAGAAGGGGCTGAGTGGGCGGCTGTGCGCGAGGACCACGGCCGAACGATCCTAACCCCGTGCTGGCGCCCCGTTCACGCGGCACTCGGACCGAGCGCGATCCATTGATGGTCGGGCGGACGACGGGTGCACGGCATCCCAGTAGGCACGTTCCCACTCGGTGATTCAGTTCTTGTCGACCGGATCATCGCTCACGCCGAGCAGCACCTATGCCCATTTCGTCTGACCGTGGCTCCGTGCTGTCGCTGTCAAGCGTTGACGTAACGCTTGACGGCGTACACTCTCGATAGATTGCGTGCCTGAGACGATGCGGGCGCGCTGGTTCCGCCGACGCGTCGGGCCATATCTTGAAGCCGAACGCCGGCAGCGTTACCATGCCCAGAGCGAAGCGGCGAGCGACGGCCGTCATACAACTATGCGACAGGGAAGTGAGAGCAAGCGATGGACGAAACACCGACGACCTTCGATGTGCGACATAAGAGCCGGAACCTGTACGATGGGCGGGATCGAGCGGCCGCCAGGTCGTATCTCCGCGCGATCGGTCTTCAGGACGAGGACTTCAAGAAACCGATGATCGGCGTCGCCCATTCCTGGATCGAAACGATGCCCTGCAACTTCGGTCTTCGTCGCCTGGCACAGCAGGTGAAGAAGGGCGTCCGCGAGGCGGGCGGCGTGCCGATGGAAGTCAATACGATCGCGATCAGCGACGGTGTGACCATGGGCACCGAAGGGATGAAAGGCTCGCTCATCAGCCGCGAACTTATCGCCGACTCGATCGAACTGGTAGCTCGCAGCCACATGTTCGATGCCATCATCATCCTCGCCGCCTGCGACAAGACGCTCCCGGCGGCAGCGATGGTGCTCCTACGACTCAACATCCCCGGTTTCGTCCTCTATGGCGGCTCGATCATGCCCGGGCATTTCCAGGGGCATGATGTCACTATTCAATCAGTGTTCGAGGCTATCGGCGCCAATGCGGCCGGCAAGATGAGCGACGAGGATCTGCTGGCGCTCGAAAAAGTCGCCTGCCCCGGCGCCGGCGCCTGCGGCGGCCAGTTCACCGCCAATACAATGGCGACCGCGCTGGAAGTGATGGGGCTGTCGCCGACCGGCATGGCCTCGATCCCCGCGGTCGATCCAACCAAGGAGATTGTCGGCACCGCGGCCGGGAAACTCGTCGTCGACCAACTGCGACGCGGTTTGCTGCCACGCACCATCGCCACGAAGCAAGCGTTCATCAACAGCTTTGCGAGTGCCTGCGCGACCGGCGGCTCGACCAATATCGTTCTCCATCTGCTGGCCATGGCACGCGAAGCGGGCATCCCGCTCTCGATCGACGATTTCAACGAGGTCAGCGACAACACTCCGATCATCGCGGATCTTCTTCCCTCTGGGCATTACACCGCGGTGGACGTTCACAATGCCGGCGGCATCCAGTTGATCACGAAACGGCTCATCGAGGGTGGTAAGATCGATGGCAGTCAGATTACGCCGAGCGGCAAGAGTCTTGCTGAAGAAGTTGCCGACGTCCAAGAGACTCCCGGTCAGGATGTCGTGCTCACCGTCGATACCGCCAAGAAACAGACCGGCGGTCTTGTGATCCTGAAGGGGAATCTGGCGCCGGAAGGGTGTGTCATCAAGGTTGCCGGTGAAAGCCGGACGCGGCATCAGGGACCGGCACGGGTGTTCGATTGCGAAGAGGACGCCATGAACGCCGTGACCGCTCGGCAGATCGTGCCGGGCGACGTCGTCGTCATTCGCTACGAGGGTCCGCGTGGCGGCCCAGGAATGCGCGAGATGCTGGGGGTCACCGCCGCACTCGTCGGTGAGGGGCTCGGGGCCGACGTCGCGCTGCTCACGGACGGTCGCTTCAGCGGAGCGACGCGCGGGTTTATGGTCGGTCACGTCGCGCCGGAAGCGGCTATGCGCGGGCCGATCGCTGCCGTTCGCGAAGGCGATACCATCACGATCGACGTCGAGACGCACGAGCTGAACGTCGAACTGAGCGACGACGAAATCGCGGCGCGGCTCGCCGACTGGTCGCCACGCCAGATCAGCTACCAGTCCGGTGTCTTTGCCAAGTACGCCGCGCTTGTCTCCTCTGCCTCACACGGTGCGGTAACGCAGCCGAATCCGCGATAGCGGTCCAACCTGAACTCACTGACCCCTCTCCCGGTAGCGGGAGAGGGGAGTCGGTGCAACGAACAATCAAGGAGGAACCTTGATCGCATCTCATCTGCGTCCTGATCCCGTGCAACTTGGCGCTGAATGGAAAGCGCTGGTTGAGGCAGAGTATGAGCAGACCGAGCGCGTTCGCGAATGGCACGAACAGGACTATTACCGCCCGGTCGCCGCGCACTTTGTCGACGATCCGCGGCGTCCAGGCGACGCTCTGCTGAATGCACTCCGTTCCTACTGCGCACCGGATGCCACCTGGCTCGATGTCGGAGCGGGCGGCGGGCGCAACGCGCTGCCGCTGGCGCTCCTGAGCCGGAAGGTCATCGCCATCGAGCCGAGTCCGGCGATGCGCGACGCAATGAGCGCCAGCATGCTGGAGTACGGCATTCGCAATGTTGAGGTCATCGACGCGCGTTGGCCCGACGCTTCCGAGCGGTTCGACGTCGACTACAGCCTGATGGCGCACGTTGGCTACGATATTCGAGAGATCAACCCGTTCATCGACGGCCTTGAACGCGCCACCCGCCGTCGTTGTTTCGCGACCCTCATGTCCCGCGCCCCGAGCGGTGGCTTCACCCAATTCTGGCCGGAAATCCATGGCGAAGAGCGCTTTGTTCTCCCCGCACTGTCTGAGTTCATTCACGTGCTACTCGCTCGCGGCGTAACCCCCGAGGTGCGACTCTTTCCGCGTGATGTCGAGCACATTGAGCCGGACCAAATCCGCCACAATGCGCGCCGACGCCTCTGGCTGACCGAAGGTTCCGTGAAAGACCAACGGTTGCAGGAACTCGTCAATGACGCGATTACCCGATCGATCGAGGATTTCACGGAGCCGATCGTGGTCGGGTTGGTCAGCTGGGAACCGAAGCAGCATCCATGAGCGACGCGAACGAGGGTGAATTAGCGAGTTCAAACGGACAACGATTGTTACGGCGCCTTGGGCTCGTTCAAGGAGGCGCAAACACCACTCGTACCCAGTACTTCACGCGCTGGGCGATCCTGGGCATCCTGGTCGGTATCGTCGCTGGCTTAGCGGCAATCTCCTTCTTCTGGTTGCTGGAGACCGGCACCCAGCTCTTTCTCGGTCACCTTGTCGGCTACTTACCACCATCGCCGGCCGGCGAAGGCAACTCGGCGGAAACCGTGATGCAGCGCCCCTGGGCGCTACCGCTCGTCGTGGCGTTCGGCGGGCTGCTCAGCGGGCTCATCGTCTTTCTACTGGCGCCGGAGGCCGAAGGGCATGGTACCGACGCCGCGATCGAGTCGTTCCACAGCAAGGCAGGGCGCGTCCGTACGCGCATTATTCCGATCAAGACGATCGCCTCCGCCATCACGATCGGTTCCGGCGGTTCAGGCGGGCGAGAAGGACCAACCGCGCAAATCGCCTCAGGCGTCGGCTCTTTGATCGGCCAGATCCTGCGCCTCAACGCCAACGAACGTCGCATTCTGGTCGCGACCGGCATCGGTGCCGGGATCGGTGCTATCTTCCGAGCGCCGCTGGGTGGTGCCGTGCTCGCCGCCGAGATCCTGTATATCCATGATATGGAGATCGAAGCACTCTATCCGAGCCTGATCGCCTCGATCGTCGGCTATTCGATCTTCGGCGCCTGGGCCGGCTGGGAACCGATCTTCGGTGCGCAACCAGATCTGGCCTTTTCGAATCCCGCGCAGCTTTTTTACTATGCTGTGCTCGGACTCCTCTGCGGGGTCTTCGGAATCATCTACGCCAAGACGTTCTACAGCACCACCGCGATCTTTCATCGCATCCATCTGCCGCGTTGGGCCAAGCCGGTCCTCGGCGGGCTGCTGGTCGGCCTGCTCGGTCTCAAGATCCCAGAAGTGATCGGCACCGGTTACGGCTGGCTGCAAAACGGGATGGATGTCAACCAACTGGCGGCCATTCCGCTCTGGGTCCTGTTGCTTGTGCCGCTCGCCAAAATCGTTGCCACCTCGCTCAGTATCGGCTCGGGCGGTTCCGGCGGTATCTTCGGCCCCGGTATGGTGATCGGCGGTTTCGTCGGCGTCGCCTTCTGGCAGGTCTTCCATAGCATCTTACCGGGAATGCCGAACGAACCGGCGACCTTCG
>CALAGB010000454.1 GCA_937891245.1 uncultured Thermomicrobiales bacterium
GTCCCCGTTGATGTCGCCAACCTGCTCAGGCAATACGCCCCAGCCTTCCCGCCGCCGGGCTCGCTCGCAGTCGCCCAGGATCGCCTTGTTGAGAAACGCTTCTTTCGCGACCACGGTGTTCCGACGCCGGATTTTGCTCCCATTGATGGTGTCCAGGACCTTCACGAGTTCGCCGCTCAATCGGGCCTGCCGGTTGTTCTCAAGACCCGCCGTATGGGATACGACGGCAAGGGGCAGATCGTCGTCCGCAGCGGCCACGACATGAGCGACGCCGTGCGCGAACTTGGCGGCGCAGGGCTGATCGCCGAGGCATTCGTGCCGTTCGAGCGCGAACTGTCGATCCTTGCGGTCCGCGCTCGAGACGGCGCGGCACAGTTCTATCCGCTCGTCGAAAACCAGCATCGTGACGGGATCCTCCGCGTGTCACGGGCACCTGCGCCCGAGGTCGACCGTGAACTGCAGATGCAAGCCGAGCGCTACGCCTATGGCGTTCTGCAGGCGCTCGACTACGTAGGCGTACTCGCGATTGAGTTCTTTGTGGCGGATGGCCGGCTACTTGCCAACGAAATGGCGCCGCGCGTGCACAACTCCGGGCACTGGACGATTGACGGCGCCGAAACCAGCCAATTCGAAAATCACCTGCGCGCCGTTGCCGGGCTGCCGCTTGGCTCGACCGCGGCACGCGGCGTCTCGATCATGCTCAACCTGATCGGCGCGACACCGTCGACCCCAGCGATCCTCGCCGTGAAATCCGCGCATTTGCACCTCTACGGAAAATCAGCACGCACCGGTCGTAAGCTCGGGCACGTCACGCTCTGCGGGGTCGAATTCGCGACGCTCAAACCACAGTTTGTCGAGCTGTCCAGCCTCATCGACGGGGCATAACGGCAATCATCGGCAAGCATCCTGCGTAGCCGAAAGCGAGCGCTGCGCTGCTCCGTAACTTATGACACGCGCTAAGCGATACGATTGGCGCGGTTCAGTCATTTATTACGTCTGCCACAATGTCTTGACTGGGGGCGATGAAACTGACTACGCACGAAGCAACTACGACGACAGCGCAATCGCAGCTACCGCTCGATGGCCGGCCTCGCGCCGTCATCGAAGGCGTCACACCGGAAGTCGACGCCGGCCGCTTCCCGATCAAACGCGTGATCGGCGATCGCGTCATCGTTGAAGCCGACATCTTCGCAGATGGTCATGACCAGATCAGTGCCGACCTGCTCTATCGCGTAACGGGAGCGACCGAGTGGATGCGCACGCCCTTCACCCCGCTCGTCAACGATCGCTGGCGGGGAGAATTTACCGTCGATCAACTTGGCCGCTACCAGTACACGATCGTCGCCTGGGTTGATCACCTGAAAACGTGGCGCCACGATTTCGAACGGCGCCTCGCCGCCGGTAGCCATTCACTCATCGACATCAAGATCGGCGCCGGTTACATCGCGGCCCACGCAGGGCGTGCGGCCGGAGAGGATGTGGCAATACTGGCGGACTGGGCACGCGAACTTGCCGAGTCTACTGATCTCGACACCGCGACGGACGCCGCGCTCGATGATCTCCGCCTCGCGACCGCGCTCGCCTATCCCGATGCGACGCTTCAATCCCGCTACGCTCGAGAACTCGAGATCGTCGTGGACCGCGAACGCGCCCGTTTTAGCAGCTGGTACGAGCTTTTTCCGCGCTCAACCGGCCGCGACGGTGTCTATGGCACGTTCAGCGACGTCGAGAGACTTTTGCCCTATATCGCCGAAATGGGTTTCAATGTCCTGTATCTGCCGCCCATCCACCCGATCGGCCAGAGTTTTCGCAAAGGGCCAAACAACAACGTCATCTCCGAGCCAGGTGATCCCGGCAGCCCATGGGCAATCGGCGCTGCAGCGGGCGGCCACACGAGTATTCATCCCGAACTCGGCACATTGGACGAGTTTCGCCATCTCGTCGCTGCGGCAGCCGAGCACGGCCTCGAAATGGCACTCGACATCGCCTTACAGACATCCCCGGATCACCCGTATGTGCGCGAACATCCGGAGTGGTTCCGCTGGCGGCCCGACAATACCGTACAATACGCCGAGAATCCCCCTAAGAAATACCAGGACATCTATCCGTTCGAGTTCGAAACCGATGCCTGGCGTGAGCTATGGGAAGAGCTCCGCGGCGTATTCCTCTTCTGGATCGAACAAGGCGTCCGGATCTTTCGCGTCGATAACCCGCACACGAAACCGTTTGCATTCTGGGAATGGCTCATCAGCTCGCTTAAGGCCGAGCATCCCGATCTGATTTTCCTCTCGGAGTCATTTACGCGTCCGAAGGTGATGTACCGGCTCGCCAAACTCGGATTTACCCAGTCGTACACCTATTTCACCTGGCGCAACACCGCCTGGGAAATTCGCGAGTATCTCAGCGAGATCACTTCTCCTCCGCTCAGCGATTATTTCCGGCCGAATCTCTGGCCGAATACGCCCGATATTCTGAATGAGTACCTTCAGAGCGGCCGTCGGCCGGCATTCATCGCCCGTCTGATTCTGGCGGCGACGCTGGGAGCCAACTACGGCATTTATGGACCCGCGTTCGAACTTCTCGAACACGTCCCGGCCGAGCCCGGCAAGGAAGAATATCTCAACTCGGAAAAGTACCAGTTGCGGCAGTGGGATCTCGATCGACCGGATTCATTGCGTGATTTGATCGCGCAGGTGAACCGGATCCGGAATGAGAATCGGGAGTTGCACCAGAACCAAACACTGCACTTCCACACCATCGACAACCCCTCTATGGTCGCCTACAGCAAGTCCGATACGGAACGGCAGAACGTCATGCTCACGATCGTCAATCTCGATCCGTATCACACGCACTCCGGCTGGGTTGACCTCGATCTGGACGATCTCGGGATCGACGAATCACACCCCTATCAGGCTCACGATCTCTTGACCGGCGACCGCTATCTCTGGTCCGGGCGTCGCAACTTCATCCAACTCAGCCCGGGCGCCCTGCCGGCGCACATATTCAAGCTCCGCCGGCATCTTCATACGGAACATGACTTCGACTACTTCATGTAGTCGGCCGAAGGCGACTTCGAGGAAAGGCGACCATTGAGCAGCACACCAACGACCGAGCCGGAACCGACCGCGCTAGAGACGGATAGTCTCTGGTACAAAGACGCCGTCATCTACCAGCTCCACCCACGAGCATTCTTCGATAGCAACGCCGACGGGATCGGCGACTTCCCGGGGCTGACGCGCCGGCTCGATTACATTCGCGATCTCGGCGTCAACGCGATCTGGCTCCTGCCGTTCTATCCTTCGCCGCTCCGCGACGATGGCTACGACATCGCGGATTACACCAGCGTCCATCCCGACTACGGAACGATCAGCGACGTACGGCGCTTTATTCGCGAAGCGCACCGGCGCGGCCTACGCGTCATTACCGAGCTCGTCTGCAATCACACCTCAGACCTCCATCCCTGGTTTCAGCGCGCTCGTCGCTCGCCGAAAGGCAGTTCCAACCGGAATTTTTATGTCTGGTCCGACACGCCGGATCGCTACTCCGACGTACGGATCATCTTCAAAGACTTCGAGACATCCAACTGGACGTGGGATCCGGTCGCGGAAGCATATTACTGGCATCGTTTCTACAGCCATCAGCCCGATCTTAATTTCGACAACCCGCAGGTTCGCCGCGCCATCATCTCCGCGATGGATTTCTGGCTTCGTGCCGGAGTCGATGGGCTGAGGCTCGACGCGATTCCGTATCTCTATGAGCGCGAAGGAACGAACGGTGAGAACCTGCCGGAAACGCATGAATTTCTCAAGACCCTGCGTCGTCATGTCGATGAGCATTACGAGGGCCGGATGCTGCTCGCCGAGGCCAACCAGTGGCCGGAGGATGCCGTCGCCTACTTCGGCGATGGCGACGAGTGCCACATGTCATTTCATTTTCCGCTCATGCCGCGCATGTTTATGTCGATCCGGATGGAGGACCGCTACCCGATCACCGATATCCTGGAACAGACACCGGACATCCCGCCGACCTGCCAGTGGACACTCTTCTTGCGCAATCACGATGAACTAACGCTCGAAATGGTGACCGACGAAGAGCGCGACTACATGTACCGCGTTTACGCTCACGATCCGCAAATGCGCATCAACCTTGGCATCCGCCGTCGTCTCGCCCCACTCCTCGGCAACAACCGGCGGCGCATCGAATTGATGAACGGACTGCTCTTCTCGCTCCCGGGCACACCCGTAATCTATTACGGCGATGAGATCGGTATGGGAGATAACATCTATCTCGGCGATCGGGACAGCGTACGTACGCCGATGCAATGGAGTGCGGATCGGAATGCCGGCTTCTCGACCGCCAATCGTCAACGCCTCTATTTGCCGGTCGTGGCCGAGTCTGAATATCACTATGAAACCGTGAACGTCGACGCGCAGCAGAACAATCCGCACTCGCTGCTTTGGTGGATGAAACGCCTGATCGCCTTGCGCAAGCGCTACCAGGCGTTTGGGCGTGGCTCGCTGACATTCTTGACGCCGGAAAATCGCAAAATCCTGGCATTCATCCGCGAGTTTGAAGACGAGCGGATATTGGTTGTCGCGAATCTCTCACGCTTCGTGCAAGCGGCCGAACTCGACCTCTCGCATTGCGAGGGAATGATCCCGGTTGAAATCTTCGGTCAAACCGAGTTCCCGCCGATCGGCGAACTCCCGTACTTCGTGACCATTGGTCCCCACTCGTTCTATTGGTTCTCGCTGGAGCCAGCGCGGATCGAACAGCCGGAGCACGAGCGGCCCATGGAGCTGGCCATTCGCACCAACAGCGAAGACCTGACCCGCCTGTTGACCGGTTCGAGCCGGGTACAGCTCGAAGCCCGCCTGCCGGCCTATCTCCGGCAGCGGCGCTGGTTCCGCAGCAAGGCGCGCAAGACCAAGGGCGCCGCCATTGTCGACTCTATCGCGCTGCCGAATCATCAAGATTCAACCGTGCTCGCGCTCGTGCGGGTCGACTACGTTGAGGCCGATTCCGAGTTGTATGTTCTGCCGCTCGCGTGGAAGTCGGTTAACGAAGAGGAGGAACTGCGACGTTGGACACCCTACGCCATCATCGCGCCGATCGAATCTCCGGCCGGACTCGTGCGCGGTTTCTTGATCGATGCGACGACTGATCGGAAGTTTGCCGCGACATTGCTAGACACGATCCGGGCGCGGCGTCGCTTGACTGCCGGCGGCGAGATCCGTGGCAATGTGTCACGTTCGATGCGCCATGTCGTCGCCTCGCTCAGTCACGAACTTGAACCGTCGAATATTCGTGCCGAACAATCGAACTCGTCGATAACCTTCGACGAAGACTTGATCCTCAAGC
>CALAGB010000455.1 GCA_937891245.1 uncultured Thermomicrobiales bacterium
AGGCGACGACGCGAACGGTGGAGTCGTGACATGACCGTGCCGATCGGAATATCGAGAATGTCCGCGATCTCCCGGTAGGCAAACCCCTCGACATCAGCGAGCAGCACCACCTGCCGAAACTCGTCGGAAAGCGACTCCAGCGCGGCCACGACATTATCGTCGGTCAAAGACGCCAGCACTTCTTCTTCCGGCCCACGCGACTCCGGCTGAACTCCCGAGGCAATGAGATGCGAGTACACGTAATATTCTTCAACGTTATCCAGCGACTGATTCCTTGGCTGCCGAGTCCGCTTGCGGTACTCGTTGATAAACGCGTTCGTCATGATCTTGAACAACCAAGCGCGCAAATTTGTGCCCGGTTTGAAACGATCGAGCGAGCGCAACGCCCGCAGGTAGGTTTCCTGCACGAGATCCTCGGCATCGGCTGGGTTTCGCGTCATGCGCACCGCGGTGCGATACAGCGAATCGATATAGGTAAGCGCTTCCTGCTGCAAGCATTGACGTACCGAATCGGGATGCCGTCCATCTTCAATCACCAGATTGGGTTCCTTACTCGTGAGTTGACCACCGATGAACACCGTTGCTGGACGAACGCATGCGTTGGGGTATCTTACCTGATCGGGGTGAGATGATTCGCGAACCAGTGCCGAGCCCGCTCGTACCGGCTACCTGCGCCAGTGACGTCGGCTGAACAGTGCGTGAAAATCGCCGTCGAATGTCTCCAGGAAGCGATGCATATCGAGCACATCGTCGACCGAGGTTGGCTCGTCGTCGCGCGCGGCCGGCATCCGATCGAACGTATCTACCGCAGCGCCATCGTCATCGACCACCGCGGCCACCAGCGCTTGGGTAAGGCAGTGCGAGCAACACACCGAGAGCACCCAGATTTCTCCCTGGCGCTCGATGACGCTTGCATCATCAATAGAGTACTGCGCTTTGCATACGGAACACTGTTCGAGTACCGCGAGAACGGTACGTCGAACGTCAAACTCATTCGAATCCATGAATCTCTTCGAACTTAGGAGCAGTCAGTTGTCGCGCCGTTTCTCGAAATCCTCGAAGTCGAGCGAGTTGATGAAGTCGCGGAAGACCGAGAGGTCGGTTCCGGCCGGGACGTCATCGCCGGTTCGTTCGCGTTCCGGCGGGGTTTCTTCGCCCTCCGGATCAAGCGTGACGCCCGCTTTTTCCATCACACTCTCGTCGACGAGAATCGGGACTTTCACCCGCACAGCCAGCGCGATCGCGTCGCTCGGGCGGCTATCGATCTCGATCCGCTTACCGTCCTGGTCGATGATAATCCGGGCGTAGAAGACATCCTGCGCCAGATCCGTCACCAGAACTTGCTGAATGACTCCACCCATCTCGGCGACGATCGACTTCATCAGGTCGTATGGCAACGGACGCGCCGAGACCATCGACTGCAATTCCATCGCGATCGCCTCTGCCTCGAACGGCCCGATCCAGATGGGAAGGTGACGTTCGCCAGTGACTTCCTTGAGGATCACGACGCGATGTTGTGTGACGAGGCTCACACGGATGCTCTCGACCACCGTTTCGATCATCAAGGACACCTTCCTCTCGCAACTCGGGTTCGTTGCACATCAGTTCGCTGCTCGTGGCTAGCGGAACTTCATCTCTGGCGAGAGACTCCTGGATTCGATTCTACTACCGACCCGCGGAGCGAACCAACGCCTAGTGCGCGAATGAATACGACGGATCGCTCACGAGTTTTACCTGTGACAACGGCCAGTAGGCGACCCACGCTTTGCCAATCACCGACGAGATCGGGACCTGTCCAAAGACTCGAGAATCGCTGCTATTGTTTCGGTTATCACCCATGACAAAGATGTGACCCGGATTCACGACGACATCTTTCGTCGCGATCCCCTGCCACTCAGTATCGGACGTCAGGTAGTTCTCTTCGAGCCGTTGATCGTTGATATAGACTGCCCCGTCGTGGACTGAGATCCGATCACCCGGCAACCCGATAATCCGCTTGATGTACGGCTCACTATGCTGTCCCGGAGGATCGAACACGACGATGTCGCCGCGCGCTGGTTTACCGAAGGGATACCAGTCGCCCGATGAGTCCGATTTCCATGGCAACCAGCTGATATTAACATGGGAATAGGCACGACGGTTGACGATCAGCATTTCGCCGTTCAGCAGATTCGGCTCCATGCTCTGACCATCGACCCGGAAATTGAGCACCACGCTGCGCACGCCGACGAAGATGAGTACGGCGAGGAGCAACGTCTCGATCACTTCCTGGATCGCTGACTTGCGCCCTCTCTTTGTGTCGCCTTGTTTTGGGTGGTGTTCGCCCTCGTCACGTACATCGGCACTGGGGACGTCGGATTGTTGCTGGAGGGGATACGGTACGGCAGGACCCTCGATATTCCGCGCTCCCAGAGGAAGATCCCGGCCGGGTACTGATTCTCGCACTCTTCCTCCGTTATCTTGTCCCGCAGCCCGCGGAACGGTACTTGGAGCGATTATACATGTCGAATGGCGCGATCAAATTACTGATTGGGACCAAAGCGGGATGTCGCTCCGCTCTTGGTCACCGTAGGCTACAGTGACGTCATCCGCGAGTCTTCGTCAACCAAGGAGCGAGCTCTGCGTCGTCGACGTGATTCTAATCCAGTCGTACGCCCCGGTCCGGTCAGTGCCGCGCCGTCGATTATGGATGGGCAAGATCTGCTCCAACCCGGTACCGTGCTGGAAAACCGGTACGAAATTCAGCGAGTCATCGGCCAGGGCGGCATGAGCACCGTCTACGCCGCCCGCGATCTTCGCTTCAGTCATGTCGAGCGTCTCTGCGCGATCAAGGAGATGGTTGATCGCGCGCGCGATAATCAGACACGCGTGCTCCGACTGGCGAACTTCGAACGCGAAGCGTCACTATTGGCGACGCTCAGCCACCCGGCGATTCCGAAGATCTACGACTACTTCTCGGCGGCCGGCCCCATTTACCTCGTGCTTGAGTTCGTCGACGGCCAGGACCTCGAAAATTTCATTGCGCAGGCGAGTGAACCGGTGCCGGAGCCGACGCTGATTGACTGGTCGGTTCAGATCCTGGACGTTCTCTCCTATCTTCACGAACACCAGCCGGAGCCGATCGTCTTTCGCGATATGAAGCCATCGAACATCATGCTGCGCACCGATGGCTCGATTTCCCTGATTGACTTCGGAATCGCCCGTACGTTCCAGCCGATGCAACGTGGAACGATGATCGGCACCGAAGGTTACGCACCGCCGGAACAGTATCGCGGCATCTCGGAGCCTCGTGGCGACATCTACGCCATGGGCGCGACGCTTCATCATCTCTCGACCAAATCCGATCCGCGCAGTGAGCCTCCGTTTACCTTCGCCCAGCGTATGCCGCGTGAGCTGAATCCATCGCTCAGTGTGGAATTCGAACGGACGATTCTTCGCGCGGTTGCTTATTCCGCATCCGACCGCTTCCCGTCGGCTGCCGCCATGGAACAAGCATTGCTCGATATACGCGAGCAAGACAACCGATCCATCCACGTCCTGCATGCCCCGGAAGCCGAAGCACCGAACGACGAGATCGAGTTCGTCACAACCGGCTCGATCGATGAGCCCGCGACCGATGAACAGGCCGAATCTCCGGCTGAATATGGTTCGGATGAGCGAATCATCTGGTCGATTCAGACGGCCGACGAAGTGCGCGGCAGCGCGACCGTAAGCGGAGACTGCGGATATATCGGTTCGTACGATCAACACCTCTACGCGTTTCGGACGCGTGACGGTAGCATCATCTGGCGCTTTCGTGCTCATCGCGGCATCGTCTCACGACCGCTCGTCGCCGACAGCAAGCTCGTGGTCGGGAGCGAAGATCACACCGTTTATGCGATCCATGCATCGAGTGGACGAACCGCCTGGAGTTTCCGCACCGCGATGCCGGTTCGTTCATCCGCCACGCGATACGGCGAAGCGATCGTGATCGGCTCCGATGATGGCTACTGCTATTGCCTCGATCTCGAACAGGGGAGCCTCCTCTGGCGCCAGCGAACCTGGGGACCGGTCCGCTCCACACCGACGGTTATTGACGACAAAATCATTGTCGGGTCCGACGACGGCGCGTTGCACGCGTTCTCGGCCGTCGATGGACGACAACTCTGGCGTCATTCGCTCGGCCAAGAGGTGCTCTCGTCTCCTGTCGTGAGAAACGAGACGGTCTATGTCGGGTGCAACAACGGCGGTCTTTACGCAGTCGATCTCGAAAGCGGTTCGCGCCGTTGGATGGTCCAGACGCAGGGGCCCGTCATCGCGTCACCCAGGGTAGTGTCAGATATCGTCGTCGTTGGCTCCGCCGACGGCAAAGTCCATGCGATCGGTACGTCGGATGGAAGCACCCATTGGGTGAGCCAGATCGCGACGCAGATTACGTCGAGCGTGACGATCGACGGACGGAGTGGCTTTGTCGGTACCGTCGATGGTTATGTCGTCTGCCTCGATCTCCAAAACGGCGATACCCGCTGGAGTCACAAACTTGGCAGCCCGATCGTTTCGACGCCGATCAAAGCCGGTTCGTCAATCATCGTCGGGGCGATGAACGGCAAGGTCTACAGCATTCGAGCGTAGTCGCTCGGTCAGATATGCATCAACCGCCTGCACGCGTATCGAAGAAAGAGAACTGGTATGGCGATACGAGTCATCCTGCACGTCCACAACGAAGATCCGATCGTGGCTGAGGTGGACGAGCTGCCCGATCCAAATCATAACTACCTGCTGATCCGCAATCCGCGCAAGCGCGACGGTAAGACGCTGAATCACGTCACCGACGGCGCGACGGCCTTCATTTACCCGTGGACGCGAATCACCTTCGTGGAAATTATGGATGAGACGCAGCAGAGTAATTCGGTTGTCCCGTTCTTCCGCGAAGAGGGCCGGCTCGGACGAAGCTGACGAACGCGGAGCTTAAGCAAAGACAGCCGCCACAGATGTGGCGACCGCCTCCTCACGTTTCAGTTGGAATCCGTGCGTACGATGGCGACTAGGAAACGTCCTTGCGGGCCTCACCCGTCGTCGTGATGTCGTTGTTATCAGTCTGATTCATCTCGTCTGTCGTCGCGGTGCGGAATTCCTTAATACCGCGGCCAACCGCTCCGCCGATTTCCGGCAGCTTGCCAGCACCAAAAATGATTACGACGATGAACAAGATGATGACCAGTTCCGGCCAGCCAAGTCCCATCATAGTCTGGTTCCTCCGTAAAGCGACCGATTCACCCTCACGCCCGTGCCTGGATTATACTCGAGCGTTTCAACCGATAACTACCAGCCGAGTAGCCGTCTGGTCCTACAACAAGATGTCGGCCAGAATCGCGATCGCCACGAAAAC
>CALAGB010000456.1 GCA_937891245.1 uncultured Thermomicrobiales bacterium
AATCGGCAGTGATGGACGGCTCCGGCACGATCACGCTCACGGTGTGGGCATGGATCCAGCCGGTGCCGGTGATGACGTTAGCGATCAGTGTGCTGCCCGGTGGTGGCGGTAACGGCTGAGCGCTGGCGACCTGTGTCGCACCCAGGCCGATCGTACCGGCGGCGACGGCTCCCAGCGTGAGCGCGCGACGGCGACTGAAGCGTTTCTTGCTCAGTTCCTCCAGTGGATGAGACGAACCAACTGATTCTGCCGCATCGTTGTGATGGTCCCCATCTGCCATATCGCGCTCTCTTCTTTCACCACTGAACTCACCAACATCAGATCAAGAGCAATCTGATCGCTCTCAACACGAACAACAACAGGTGCATGAACTCAAGTTGAGCGTGCCGTGTTCCTAGAATAGAGTCCGTACATGGGGTTGTCAATGCCCCAATCGTACGCCCGATAGCAACGAAATGCGTTGTTCCGCTCGACAGACGGCGCGCCCACGGGCAGAATGAACCCGATGGGTATAAGGCACACGGGAGGGAGCGAATCGATGGCAGGGATGAGCGCGCGTGAACGGGTTGAGGCGACGCTGGCCGGACAGGATGTCGACGTGGTGCCGGTCAGTCTCTGGCGGCATTTTCCGGAGCGAGATCAGACCGCCGAGGCGCTCACTGAGGTGACCCTGGAATGGCAGAACCGCTTCGGTTTCGATTTCATCAAGCTGATGCCGCCGGGTGACTATGCCACGATCGACTGGGGCGCCAAAAGCGAATATCAGGGCGCGGTTGGCGGCACTCGCCAGACGACCACCTTCCCGATCACGGAGATCGATGATTGGGCCAAGATTAAACCAGTGCCGGTCGATCGCGGTCGTAACCGCGAGGTGATTGAAGCGGCGCGTCTGGTCAACGATCGTCTGCACGGCGAGATTCCGGTTTTGCAGACGATCTTCAGCCCGCTCACGATCGCTATGAAGCTCTCGGGCGGCAAGGTGCTCGAGCATCTGCGCCAGCGTCCGGAGGTGGTGCATGAAGCGCTGTCCGCCATCACCGAGGTCACGCGCGCCATGACCGTCGCCACGCTCGAGCGCGGCGCCTATGGCATCTTCTTCGCCACGCAGTGCGCCACGACTGACCTGATGACCGTCGACGAATATCGGACTTTCGGCAGCGCCTACGACGGACCGGTCCTCGACGCCGCTGGAGCCTCCCGCTTCACCCTCGTCCACATCCACGGCTCCAACATCATGTTCGACGAACTGAAAACCTATAACGCGCATGCGCTCAACTGGCACGATCGTCGCACGGCCCCCACGCTCGCCGAAGGCCAGGCCTCCAGCGGCCGCACCGTTGCCGGCGGCATCCACGAAAAAGCGATCGCCGACATGACGACCACCGCCGCCGCCGCTCAGGCCCGCGACGCCATCGATTCCCTCAACTCGCGCCACGTCATCGTCGCCCCCGGCTGCGTCATGCCGATCAACACGCCGGAGGCCAACGTGCAGGCTGTGGTGGACGCGGTGCGGGCGGGTTAGGTCGCGACCGAATACCGGCGGGCGTGCAGTATCAACTATCTGCCATACGGATCATTCAGTGAGTGCTCTGGAGGGCTATGCAGCAAGAACCGCAGGTGGTTGATAATGTGGCGGGGCGTTGAATTGAGCTGACTGTGGACGGTCATACGGCGTTTTCGGCGTATGAGCTTGTCGACCCATACGCAGGTCCCGTTTGAGCTCCAGGGGAAAGGCGTCGGTTCGCATCTGGTGCGCGGAGCACTCGATCTAGCCGGCGAACGAGGACTTGAACTCGTCCCGTTGTGTCCCTTCGTCGCCGGCTACATCCGACGACATCACGAGTTTCTCGGATTGGTGACGCAATCGAATCGCAAACGCCTCCAACTCGAGTAGCGCGGATGCCACGTGAGAAATCAGGAGCCAGCGACGGGCCCAGGCAGGATCCCTGCCTGGGCCCAATCGTTACGTGTCGGGCTAGAACGGGTTGTTCGCCGCTCCGTTATCTGGGACATCATCGACCAGCAACGCGTCCGATCGCGTTCCTGTCACGCCGCTGATAATTTCGGCCTGGCTCGTGTCATTGGATGTATTGCCAAGCGCTTTGATGCTGAGCCGTCCTTTGACCTCTTGCACACTGCCGGCGATGCTGGCGGTCGTTGTGATGTTGCCGTTGCTCGCTCTTACCTGCATGATCAGCCAGATATCCTGGTATCCGCCAAGGCCGTCTTGCGGCACTCCGTAGATAGTCAGGATGTTGTTATCCAGCGAGTAGGCGAAGGTCGTTGTCGGACCAGTTGTGGCAGTCGCCACCCTGCCGTCCGCGGCGACGACTCCCACGACTTGCGCATGAGATGTTTGCGCCTGGACGCTCAGCACGAGATTTTCGACTTGCATGGCATCAACGCCGCCGATGAAAAGACCGATGGCGATGCGTTCGCCAGTCTGCACCTGGACGGTTGGATTGTCGCCGCCGTTCTTCACCACGAGGCGGCTACCGGCCCAGGGGCCGTTCGCGGTACCCGCGAGGGCGGCTGGTCGCCAGTATTCAGCGGACTGTCCCGCCTGCGTGACGGACTGGATAACGTTGGCCACACTTCCGTTCTTCGCACCGTTTATCCGAGTATGAGATCCGAAATCGGTACGCGGCACCGGGATTCCGGTGGCGACCATGACCGTCTGGCAGCGGCTCGTGGTGCGCACCCGGTTGCTTGAGATTGGGAGTGTGCAGATCCGGGCTGGTCCGACGTCCTCACCGACGACGCGATAGGCGCCATCGTTGCCGGTGACGGAGCTGGGTTCGCCGGTATCGAGCAGGCCGTTACCATTGTTGTCGAGGAAGACGGTCACCCCGCCCAGGCCAGCCTCGCCCGCCTCACGCATAGTGCTCTCATTTGGATCGTCGAAGGCGTTGCCAACGAAGACCGGACGCACGCGGAAGCGTACGTCGACGGTGGCGACGTTGTCGGCCACGTCGGTGGCGGTCACGGTCAGCGTACGCTGGCCGACGAGCAGACCGAGTTCAATCGGCGTGCCACTGGTCACGACCTGGCCCGTATCGAGGACTGCCACCACGCTCTTGACCCCAGAAAGTGCATCGATGGCATCGAAGACGGGCGTCATCGTCTGATCGGAGTCGAAGACTTGATTCGGGGTCGGCGACGATACGGTGATGACCGGCGGTGTTTTGTCGATCTTGAAGGCCGGAGTCGTGACGGAGGTGACGTTGTCGGCTTTGTCGACCGCGGTCACCGTGCCCGTTACCGCGGCGCCCTCGGTGGACAGCACCAATGGGCTGGATGGTGGTGTGGTGGAGGCGATGCCGGAGAGCGCGTCGGTCGCGGTGAACGGGACGTTGACGTCGGTGTTGTTCCAGCCCGCGCCATTCGGTGCCGGATAGGCGGTGCCGAGCACGACCGTCGGATTCGTCAGGTCGATATTCAGCACCAGCGTTTTCGTTGACTCAACGTTGAGAGCTTGGTCGCGGCCATGGTAGGTGATGGTTGTTATGCCCTCGTTGCTGATGACGAAGGTGGCGGTGTCGCCGATGACGGTCGTGCTGGCGATCGACTGCGCGCCCGAGGCGCTGTAGGTGATGTCGCGAACCCCGAAGCCCCCGGCGTTATCCTGGGCGTGGAGCGTGACGGACACCGATACGCGATTCCAGCCGTAGCCGTTGGGGCCCGGCACGGCTTGCGCGGTCGTTACCGGCGGAATCAAATCCCAATTGAGTACCGGCTCCGGATCGCTCAGCATGGGAAGGGACGATGCGCCGAGATCACCAATGGCACCAACACGGAGTTGGATATTGGCCCAGTCGTTGTAACTTGTCAGACTGTTGTCGATCCCCCCGCTACCGTTTACGTCGAAGCCTACCGTCCCATTCGTGGCGGATCCGTTGCAGTTCCAGTCGAACGGACCGTTGGCGTTCACGGTGTACTGGCTCGTGTAGCCACCACCGGCTGCCGGGCACTGCGAACCGACCCCGAAGCCGCTGACACCGAGCGCGTTGCTCTCGTTGACGGAACCCTCGTTAAGTGGTCCGAGCACCGGTAACGCTCCACCAGCGTAGTCGATGGTGCCGGCCGTTGCGCCGACATCAAGGCCACGAAGCTGATAGAGATAGTTCATGATACTGAAGTAGTTCGGCTTGTAATTGGTGTTCTCGTTGCCGCCGTGCCTCAGATTGAGGTTATGTCCAAACTCGTGCATCAGCGTGCCAGCTTGTTGGATCTGCGTGCCAGTTCCACCCGTGAACCCGCCGAGCGTGATCAAAAGATCACTCGTGCCGATCCCACGAGAGATACCGCTCGACGTGTTCTGACTACCGCCCGCCGCCGGCGGTTCCTGATAGTTTCCCGCGATGATGTAGTGGAAGATGGGTGATCGGGCAGTGGGATCGAAATTGGCCGACTTGATCGTCTGGAACTGCGTCCAGTTGTATTGGTTACCGGTGAGCGTGCCGAGGTTGTTCTGCCACGGGATGGCCTTGGCCTTGCTGAGCGCACCCCAGGTCGCTCCCGTCGCGAAGTTGAGCGTGCTGCCCGGACCTTCATCGACGTGCATGTTGATCCCGATCGAGCCAGTCGGGCTCGTATAGGGTGAGTTCGCGAAGGCGTTCACCACCTGCTGAATCGCGGCGTTGCTCAGGCTTTGGTTGTGCGTTGCATCCTGCATCCAGTCGATATGGAGGAAAACGTCCGGCTTATTCGGATCGGCACCCATGGCCGGGAGATTGATGAACTGTCCGTTGAGCGTGACGCCGCCGGTTTCCCAAGCGGTGGGTATGCCGTCACCATCGGCGTCTGGGAGCGTGTTTATCACGTCCACTTTAAAGGTGAGGGCTGCATTACCGTCGCCGTCACCGTTTCCCTGTGTCGTGATATCGATGCCACAGGTGCCGTTCGCATCGCCGGTGACCGTGCACGGGACCTGTCCGAGGTGCAACGTCAGATCGAGGACCGACTTGTCGATCCCCGGAGTCCCGTTGACATCCGCGAGATCGTCGCCCAGGCGCAAACCGCCGTCCTCGTCCCGGATCTCGATAGAGATTGGGAGCGAAGACACGCTGTTGTAATCGACGGTGGTCTGAAACTGCCAGTTCGGCTTTGGATCATTGTCATCATCAGCCGTGGGACCCTGGACTCCAGCTTCGCTGCCCAGCGTCACGTAACTGTAGAAGTCAGCCTTTCCGAGACAGGCGTCGAAGGCGGTACCTTCAAAACAATCAACGGCACGGACTTCCTCGATCGTTACGCGCACGATGACCGGGTTATCCGCCGCCAGTGAAGGCAATGGCAGGATCGCCGCGAATGTCGATATGAGCACCAGCAGGGGGAGCAATCGTCGTAGTCTGCCGAACATCACGTTTCCCTCCGTTCGCCACCGTATACTCTGCTTCCGAGATGCTTGCGACGATCGAGTGCGGGCTGCGCCAGGTGAGAAAGACTATGGAGACTCATCCACTCGATGCGATGAATGACGACGAGCGGATAAGCCTTATTGCCCAGCGGTGAATGGAGAAAGCTCGTGCTCCGAGACGACGTTGGCTGGCGCCGAAACCGCGCTTCGCGCTAAACATCTCGTATGACGTTTATACTGGGCATCTGATAAGCTTATGTCCACACACAACTAACATAACTAGCTCACACGTTGAGTCCTCGATTCCTGATTGGTGAACCGGAGATGGGCATCTTCGAAGAGAGTTGGGATGACAGATACGCGATCATCGTTTCGACGTCTACTCAAACACCATCGACTCGCAGCGGGGCTCACACAAGAAGATCTGGCGGAGCGAGCGCATCTCAGCGCCCGAACCATCAGTGACCTTGAGCGTGGTATCAAGGCGGCGCCCTATCGTGATACGGTCGAGGCGCTGGCGCGAGCGCTTGGTTTACCTGCTGAGGAGTTGGAACAGTCCATCCCTCGCCGGCGAGGACCGCGCGCGCTTCGCACTTCGCCGCAGCTCCCCGTGACGCCGACCTCGTTTGTTGGCCGCGATGCGGAAATACACGACGTCGTCGCCCTCCTTCGGGAATCTGAGACACGATTGGTGACCGTGACCGGCCCCCCTGGGATCGGAAAGACGCGTCTGGCTCTGGCGGTCGCCGAGAAGGCGTTGGAGATGTTCGCCGACGGCGTCGTCTTCGTGCCGCTGGACGCTCTGCGCGACGCAACGCTTGTGATGCCGAGTCTTGCTGAAGCGCTCGGTATTCAGCGCTCCGACTCCAGTTCCGTGGAACAGCGCGTCGTCGCCCATCTCCAATCCCGGCATTTCCTTCTGGTGATCGACAATTTCGAGCACGTGCTGGATGCCGGAGATGCGCTCGCACGGATTCTTGCCGCGTGTCCGCATGTAAAGCTGCTTCTCAGCAGCCGCGCCGCACTCAATATTCTTGGGGAACATCGATTTGATCTCGGTCCGCTCGGCTTTCCACCCGCAGGGATTACCCCCGAGCTAGACAGCGTGTCGCACTATCCCGCACTACTCCTCTTTTCCGAACGTGCAAAGGTCGTGAATCCCGGCTTCCAGATCACACCAAACAACCTGGACGCGGTCTGTGGGATCTGCCAGCGGCTCAATGGACTGCCACTGGCGATCGAGCTTGCGAGTGCGCGTTCGAACGTGCTGTCGCCGCACGCGTTGTGGCAGCGGCTCGAGAGTCAACTGCAGCTGCTCACCGGTGGGCCACGGGATTTGCCCGAACGGCATCGGACGATGCGAAGCGCGGTTGCCTGGAGCTACGATCTCCTCAATGATCGGGAGCAATGCCTCTTCCGACAACTCGCCGCGTTTGCCGGGAGCTTCTCATTAGACGCGATCGAGGCGATTACCAGCCTCGACGATAGCTCGACCGGCAGCGTGCTCGACGATTTGACGTCGCTCGTCGATAAGAGTCTGGTGGTCGCCACACCAAGCGAAGCGGACGAAACGCGATTCGCCATGCTCGAGACGATACGGGAGTTCGGAATGGAACGCCTGGCGGCGAGCGGCGAGTTGACCGCGACCTCTGCCCGGCACTGCGAATACTATGTCGCGCTAGCTGAGCATGCTTACCAGGAGCAAGTGAGCGACAAGCAGTCGCTCTGGTTTCGCCGATTGGAGCAAGAGCAGGGTAACCTGCGGGTGGCCGCCCGATGGATTGTTGAGCACAACGACGGCGATCGGGCTCGCCGGTTCGGCTATAGTCTCTGGCGCTTCTGGGATCGCGGCCATATTTTGGAAGGGCGAGACTGGCTCAGTGCCTTCCTGGGTATGCCGGAAATGGCTGTGCCCAATCCGGACCGTTGCCCTTTGTTGTTCGCGGCAGGGCGACTCGCGTATCGCCAGGCAGATTACGCTACGGCCACAATCCTCTTGCAGGAGTGTTTGGCCATTGCGCGGGCCGAGGCCGATGATGTCTTCACCAGTGCCGCGCTCACGCAGCTTGGTCATGTCGCCTATGCCCAGGGAAATTTGACGAGTGCCAAGCGCCACTATACCGAGAGCCTGGCGATCCGCCGCCCACTCGGTGACGCACGCACCATTGGCATATCGCTGCGGAGTCTCGCGCGCGTCCAGTGTGCTCGGGGTGACTATGCAGGGGCACGCGTGCTGCTGCACGAGTGCCTGGCCTACGCGCGGGAAACCCAGAACACGGTGGAGCTCTCGATTGCGCTCGCCGGGCTTGGTTCCGTCGCGCTGCTCGAAGATGCGTACACCGAGGCCGAAGTCTTCTATCGCGAGAGCCTTCTTCGGTCGCGAGATGTCAATGATCAGCACGAGGTGGCGACCGCGCTTATTGGGCTTGCACGGGTCGCGATCGAACTTGGCATGCCTCAACGAGCGGCGGGACTGTTGCGACAGAGCCTGTCGATTGCTCGCACAATCGGTGGGCTGCAGCTCCTTACCCTGAGCCTGGAAGGTTTTGCGATGGTGCTCGCGGCAACCGGGCAGGTACGACGTTCCTGGCAATTGGTTGCCTCGGTCGCCGCGTATCGAGAACGGGTCGGGGTGCCACCGGATCCGAGTGACCAAATCTTATTGGATAGGTTTCTCACTGCCGCTTCGACGACGCTGGCTGACCACGAGCGAGCGGCCATTACGATGGCCGGCCGGGCCTACACCATCGACCAGGCGATCTCCGACATCGAGCAATTGGATACCGCGGCGCTCGAGGCGAATGTGCGGGCAGTGGTTGAGACGGTGAAGGAAGGACAGGTGTGAGGACGAGTCGCGATCGACACGTTGAGCCTGCTCGTGCGTGGACGTCAAACGGTGAGTTTGATCTGGCAGGCTAGCTCGTGAATCCAATGCTCGGTCAAGGTGATCGTCTTCAGCATCTTCGCCAGCCTCTCTGCACCGTTAAGGTAGTTGCCCGAGTGCGCGACAGCGTTGCGCAGCTTTTCGATCTCTTTGAATTGATCTTCGAGCTTGTTACTCCAGTCGCACAGCTTGCACACGACACGCGACTTATCGCAGAAGTAGGTGCAATCCAAGAGTGTGCGTTCCATCTGCTGTGCATGAAGCTCGTCGTAGGTGGCGCGCACATTCCGCTGGCGTCCCGGTGATAGGCGTGACAACCAGTTCGCGTCATTTTCACAGCGCTTTTCAATCAGGTCGGCCATCAACGACTCGAGATGGGTGATCAACGTAAAGATGAAGATGCGCACCGGAAGCTTCGACAGATCGCTCGGTGTCACGATGGCGTTGATCCCGTCGTTGGTAACGACCAGGCGCGACGATCGTCCCCCAGCTAGCGGGATGAATTGCCCGAGCGGCAGGTCGGCCGAGACGAGAATTGAGTCATCGAGGATCCGCATCCGATCCCGTGCTGTTCCCTGGAGCGAGCACGACGGCCGCTCCAGCAGTCCGACAACACGCCCATCGTCTTTGACCGGCATGGCGTCGAACGTATCGCGTCCCGGCTGCGCCCAAACCTCCGCTACCAGATCGTGTACCATGCATGACACCGGATCGTACGTCGCGATATCTCGCACATGCAGACCCGCCTCAAGGCCGGCAAGAGTGCGCTCGAGAATGGTCGTCTCTGCCATTCGATCCTCTCTATTCTTCGACGTGACCCTCTACAAACTCTACCGAAGTCGGACTTGGTCAGTGCCGTTGAAGCAGCAGAATGGGAGTACAAGAGTTTACGGTTCAGACTCGGTGGCCTGGATCGGTACGTCTTCGACCAATTCCGTGGCTGGCTCAGCGAACAGTGCCAGGTATGGCCGATAGCGAAAGCGACGGTTGCGCTGTGCCCCGGTTATCTCCTCTAAGAGTCCGAGATCCGCCATCTGTTTGACGAGCTTGTTCGCGCCTGCGAATGACATATTGAGTGTCAATTTTACGCGATTGACGTTAATAATTGGTTGGTAGAATAGCATATCAAGCAATCGCTGGCCATTGTCGCCGAGATGATGGTCTTGAATGACCGCTCGGTGCAGTTCACGGAGTTGAACAATCGCCCGAGCTGTTTGGGTGGCTTCTTCGGCGGTTTCGGCAATTCCTCGCAGGAAGAAACGAAACCAGCCTTCCCAGTCACCATCTTCGCGGATAGCCATAAGTCGATCATAATACTCGGCGCGATGACGCTTTAGGAAATAGCTGAGGTAGAGCAACGGACGCTGCAACACGCCCCGATGGCAAAGGAGGAACGTGATGAGCAGGCGCCCGACTCGACCATTTCCATCCAAAAAGGGATGGATCGTTTCAAACTGCGCGTGGGCGAGACCAGAGACGATCAGCACTGGAAGATTATGCTCTTCGTGCAAGAACCGTTCGAGATTGTTCAGCGCATTTTGCATCTCAGCTATGGGCGGCGGCACGTACGTCGCTTGAGCCAGTGGCGTTCCAGCAGGAGCGATCCAGTTTTGGGTGGTGCGAAACTCTCCAGGGGAACGATCAGCGCCTCGCACGCCTTTCAGTAGTTCTGCATGAATCTCGCGAATGAGAGGGAGCGACAGCGGTAGTGTCTGCAGGCGTTCCAATCCATGATTCATGGCTGCAACGTAGTTGACGACCTCTTCAACATCGCTCGGGAGTTCTCGTCCCGCTGCATCGAGTTCATACTCGAGAACGTCATCAAGCGTGCTCTGGGTTCCTTCAATTTGAGAACTATAGACGGCTTCCCTTCGCACATACATGGCGACAAACAGGTCGGGATTGGGTAGCGTCTGCGCGACTCCGTCGAGTCGCCCAAGCGCCTGGTCCGCGCGCGAAAGAAGCATCACCATGCTCTGGTCAATATTAATCGCGGGTTCAGGTGGGAGCGTGTGTGGGATAAAAGCCCGGTAACCGGCTGGTTGTTTTACAAATTGACCTGCTCGTGAAACATGGCTCATGGCGCTTGGTCCTTATTGCAACCGACGACAACAAGACGCGCGAGATGTCGTCCTTATTTTACAAATCCCGGCAATACTAAAATAAGACGAGCCAGTTTGTCGCGTTATTGCAGCGCACGATAATAAGGAGTCGCATCGTGCGGCCGCGCATGTTGGTCGTGCGTCAATCACTCGCCGCCTAGTGCCTGCACGGATATCCCCGGGAAGTATCGGCTGAAATAGCCACGGTCCCGCGTGAATAGCACGTCCGCTTGTGCCTGCGCGTGGCCCCCGATCAGGAAATCGGAGATGATGTGCTGCCGCTGGCGGACGTTCGCGCCGCATTCTGGACAGCGCGGCCCGAACTGATTCCCACAGCGTGGGTATTGAGCGCCTTGCCCGCAGTGCCTGGCATAGGCGCGCCAGGCGTTTGCGGCCAGCAGCAAGGACTGTGTCGAGAACACCTCAACCTCCAGATGGAGATCCTCCAGGGACCTCGCAAGATCGGTCGGCTCCGCGAATGCGACCGCGAGTTCCGCATAGGTGATGGGAGAGATGGTGAGCGCCCCGGCTCTGGCCGCCTCCGTCAGATCGTCCGTCGCGGCGGCGCGGGCCTCCTCATCACCGGCCAGTACGTCGAGGAGTACGTTGGTGTCGACTGCGGTCTTCACCGGTCTGCCGTACTTTCCGGTCCCTCGCCGCGCAGTTCGTCTCTGTACTGGTCGAT
>CALAGB010000457.1 GCA_937891245.1 uncultured Thermomicrobiales bacterium
AATAACACAAATCCGTGTTATCACTGGCGCGAGTAGGCGCGAATTTGAACAAGCAATTTGTAAACGGGTCGGTCGGCGCTGTGCCTCGATGCATGTTCTGCCGCAGGTTCATGGGGTGGCCGCTGGAATGGGGAACGGACGGAGCACAGGAGGTGTTCCCTGACAGTGAGCACGTCGGCGGGGCAGCGATGTTATTTCAACGAGAACACGGAACCGCCGATCGAGAACGATCGGCGGCGCTGTGCGGCTGACTTTACGTCCGGGTCAGGCGGCTGGTTCGTCCGAGCGCGGTTCGGCCGGGTTGTCCGACGCGTTGGCGTGTAGATCGCTCGGCGGCTGGGGCGGTGGGGCCGCTTCGGGCAGCCCGCCAAGATCTGCAAGCGGATCAGCCTTGGTCGGCTTGGCCGGTTCGCCGTTGGCGGCCGCGCGGACATATGCTGGTGGGTTGGCCGGTGGATGCATCGCGTTGGTCAGCGTCGGGCGCACGTCTACGGCCGAGGCGATGGAACGGGTCGTATCCTGGAATTCGCCGGACATATTGCGCAATTCACCCTGGATTTCGCCTTTAACCTGCTGGAACTCGTTCATCGCATCTTTGAATTCGCCGGTCAACCCACCGGACATCGAGCGCATTTCGCGCACGAACTTTCCGGCGCTGCTGGCGAGTTCAGCGAACTTTTCCGGTCCAAAGATGATAAAGGCGATGACCGCGATAACCAGGAACTCGGTCGGCCCCATGCCGAAAAAACTCATGGTGCCTCTCAGATCAAGTAGGCCAGTTGCCACAATGCCGCGATCGTTAACCGCCCGGTTGCCGAATCGGCATCTCCTCA
Organism: uncultured Thermomicrobiales bacterium; assembly: GCA_937891245.1. Classification (GTDB taxonomy): domain Bacteria; phylum Chloroflexota; class Chloroflexia; order Thermomicrobiales; family Thermomicrobiaceae; genus CALAGB01. Next base: position 834 of record CALAGB010000457.1, read on the forward strand.
GAACCGACGCGAGGCCGGGGGTCGCTGAAAACTATACGCCAATTAACGTATCGTTGCACCCTGGCTATTCGCGGGCGTGCTGCCCGATCAGACGAAGGGGCCGTGGGTGCCCACATCGATTGAACAACTCATTCACGCGGCGATCGCCGCACAATATCCCGACGCAACGGCCGTTTCGATCATCGACGCACGTCGGAAAGATGATCGTCCGGCTGATTCGCTGGTCCGAGTGACCTGGATGAGCGACGGCGTCACGCAAATCCGGCCACTGTTGGTCCGCTTCGAACCGGCGCAAATCCTCGCATCGGAGGGTGCGATTTTGCCGATTCTGGCGTTGCACGGCATTCCGGTGCCGCGTCTCCTGTACGTTGAGCCGAGCGAACTTGGATCGTATCTGGTCCTGGAGCAGATCGCCGATCCGTCGATCGCGTCGCGTTTTGCCGAATCCGGAATGCGTTGGGAGCTTTCGGCACTTGGCTTTACCTATGGCCGGATGCTGGCGCGGATTCATGCGCTCGAGTGGGGGCACCTCTTCCCCTGGCTGGCCGACGCCGAGGCGCTGCCCGACGACATGATCGACGAGCAGATCGACGCCTGGTGGGCTGCCTGTGAGGAACAGATCACGCGCGTTCCGGCGGAATATCAAGCGACAGCCGAAGCGGCGCTCGCCTGGCTCGACGCGCGCCGGCCGGTCGAAGTGTCGCTTTGCCTCTGTCACGGTGATTTTCGGCCGGACAACGTGCTGGTGGCCGATGATGAGGTTCGTGCCGTGCTGAACTGGAATGACGTGCGCGTAACCGATGCCTCGTACGATCTGGCGTTGCTTCCGTTCGATATCCGCGCGCTCGGCTTGCCGGACGCGGATGCCGATCTGGTGCATCAGGCGATCGTCGGTTCCTATGTTCAGTCCTCCAAATGCGGGATCGGCAACCTGCCCTTTTACTCCGTTCAGCGCCTGTTGACGGCCGGCCTGCAGGCGCTTGATGCGGATGGGGTGCCGCCGGCGCCGCTCCCCGCCTTCAGTTCGGAGGTCGACGATCTCTTCGGTGCGTTGCGTGAGGTGATGGCCGGCGGAGATAAGCCGCTCTGGCGCGCATAGAGACACGCCCAGACGTTGTGACCCGACCGTCGGGGATCAGTAATTTCGCAAACTGCGTTGATTTCTCTTGCGAATGAACCGCCGGAGCCTGGTGGGGCTCCGGCGGTCGTCCGATGAGGAGGAGAGAAACATCAGACGCGAAATCAGGCGATCAGCGAGGGTGCGGGTGAGAAGAGCGTGCTGATTGCGTGGGCGCGGGCGACGAGATCGGCCAGCATCTCAGCCGTGATCGACTGCGGACCGTCGCACAGCGCTTCCTCCGGGTTGTCGTGAACTTCAACGATTAGCCCGTGCGCGCCGGCCGCGATCGCCGCCAGTGACATCGGTGTAACGAGTTCGCGCAACCCGGTGCCGTGGCTCGGATCGACGACGATCGGCAGGTGGGTCAGTTGCTGGAGCAGTGGGACGACGTTCAGATCGAGCGTGAAGCGGGTGGCGCTATCGAAGCCGCGGATGCCGCGCTCACAGAGCACGACGCGATCGTTGCCTTCGGCGAGGATGTATTCGGCGGAGAGGAGCCATTCCTCGACGGTAGAGGCAAAGCCGCGCTTGAGCAAGATTGGCAGCCCGCTGGCGGCGGCCCGGCGGAGGAGCGGGACGTTCATCATGTTCCGGCTGCCGATCTGCAGCATATCGGCGTACGAGGCGACGAGCTCGACCTGCTCCGGCTCCATCACTTCGGTGACGAATGGGAGTCCGGTCTGCTCGCGCGCTTCGGCCAGAATCTGCAAACCTTCTTCGCCCATCCCCTGGAAGCTGTACGGTGATGAACGCGGCTTGAAGGCGCCGCCGCGGAGCATGACGCCGCCCGCTTTGAGCACGAGATCAGCGGTGCGGAGCGCCTGTTCGCGGGATTCGACGGCACAGGGGCCGGCGATCATAACCGGTGTTTCGCCACCGAAGCGAACGTCGCCGACCTGAACGATGGTTCCCTCGGGCCGAACCTCGCGCGCGGCCAGCTTGTACGGCTTCCGACCGGTGTGGATGTGCGAGACGCCCGGCATGGTGCAGATGAGATCGGGGAGATCGGCATCGACGGGGCGGCCGTTGATGCCGATAGCCAGCGGCCCGGCGTCGCGAATCAAATGCAACTCGTAGCCGTTCGTTCGTAAAAGCGCAACAACACTATCCGCTTCCGCTTCGCTCGCATCCGACTGCATCGTCACGATCATGTGGATACCCTCTCCGTTCCCCATCGGGCCGCCTGGCCCGCATTCACCCGATTTACGGCAAACAAAAAAGCAGAGGTCGAACCCCTGCTCACCCTCCGGCATTGCTGGTTGTTACGAGGCTACCGGCTCAACGCCTTTCGCCCCACCAGCAACGCCGGAGGGGTAAAATAGACGTAATACCAAGCAGTGTGTTGAGCGTAGCTCCTCAGTCCATCCATAATGACGGCATACTACCCGATCCCTGAACCGATGTCAAGACATTTGACGGGGCGAATCGTCCCACCGTGTCGCCACTCCGAAATCCTGAGGCCGCCGCTGCAGGATCTCCGTCTATGCCCCAGCAACGTGGATGACGGCAGACGTCGCGAGAGGACCCGCTCGTGGATCCTCTCGCCGCGGCTCAAAACGACGATGGGCGGGATGAATGGTTGAGCGACGTGTGCTCACCGGGACGCTAGACGCCGGAATCGACCTCCAGTGTGCCTGCACCGTCGGCAAAGACCTCGACATTGCCGCGCTCGATCTCCGAGCGACAACTGGGGCAGACGCGGAGAAACCGATCGGATACAGCCGGCGAGGTGCCATTGCCGGCCGTCAGGTAGCTCGCGTCGCTCACCGGCATGCCGCAGACATCACAGTACAGCGTCGGCGTACCGCTGATCTCGGATGAGAGATTTTCCGCCTCATAGTCGTACATACTGGTCCCCTTCCTGTTTTGCGGACAGAATCAAGGCCATCGTGGAAATGCTGAGTTTGCGTTGATCGTTCCGTGCGAGTCGGCTGCGTGGGTTGGATGTCGCAAAGAGCGCGCCACGCATCGGTTCCTGCCACGTGATGCTCGCGATTGACGGAGGTCGATTCAGCGAGTGGGACGGAGCGTGTGGCGAATCAGGACATAGGCGGGGATCGCGGTAATGATCACCAGCGTAATGGCGTACGGTGCGGCCGCGCTGAAGTCGAGTACTTCGCCGTTGGTCGTTGCCCAGAGCGCCGTTGCCAGCGTGTGTTTCCCGGTGGGGTGGAGCAGGAGCGTCATCGTCAGCTCCTTGCCGGCGTTAAGGAAAACGAGCATGGCTCCGGCCGCGACGCTCGGGAGCGCCAGCGGCAGCGTGACGCGCAGAAAGGTGACGATCGGCCCAAGACCGAGCGATCGAGAGATATTGTCATAATGCGGCGATGCTTGCACGATACCCCCTTGCTGTGCGCCGACCGCGATCGGCAGAAAGAGGATGACGTACCCGGCGACCAGAAGCGCGCTTGTCTGATAGAAGGGGTAGAGCCAGCGGACTGAGAGATAGACGAGTGCCAGCGAGATGACGACGCCAGGGAGTGAGTGTGCGATCCAGGTCGCGCGTTCGCTGAGCGTGGCGATCCAGCCGGGGAACCGGACGGCGAGCAGGCTGACCGGCAGGGCGACCAGTGTGGCCGCGAGCGCCGTGGCGAGCGCGGTCTGCGCGGTATAGACGGCTGCTGCGCTGAGTTCGGCCCAGTCGATCGCTGCCCCGGTGTGCGTGAGCGCGTTTACCAGTCCGGTTACCATCGAGTAGAGCGGAATACCGAGCGCCAGCGCCATCAGCAGCAGGCAGATGAGCAGCCAGAGCGGTTTGGTTGCTCCAAGACGCCAGGGCGTTGCCGGTCGTGCCGCACCACCACCGGTGCGCGTCGGCGTGGGTTGGCCGCGCAACAGCCAATCACCACCGAGCAGGATGAGCGCACCGAGCGCGAGCACGACGGAGAGGGTGCGGGCCGCTTCCGGTGCGCTGAGCACCGTGACACGTTGCACAATCGCGGTCGTCAGCGTCTGGTAGCGGAGCAGCTCAAGCGCGCCGAATTCGGCCATCATATGCAGGGCGATCAAGAGCGCACCACCGGCGATGGCAGTACGAAGCTGTGGGAGCGTGACGCGAAAAAACGCGCTAAACGCGCTCGATCCGAGCGCTCGTGCCGTTTCTTCATGTGCCGGATCGAGCCCCCGCAAGGCGGCGACGACCGGCAGGTAGACATAGGGATAGACGGCCAGGCTCAAGACGATAACGGCGCCGCGCAGTCCGTAGATAAAGGTCGACTGCGGCATGAAGCGATAGCCCGTCGATACCCAGGTATATGAGGTGACGAAAGCCGGGATGCCGAGTGGCAGCGCGAACAGCACCGTCCAGAGCGATCGGAACGGCAGGTCGGTGCGCACGACCAGTAGCGCCAGCCCCACGCCGAGCGTGATACAGACCGCGGTGACGCAGAACGTCAACGTGATTGTGTGGATGACGAGTGTGCCGGTCGTCGGGCTGCGCAACTCGCGGATCAGCAGGTACGGGCTGAGGCCGCCGCGAAGGAAGAGATAAACGATCGGCGCCAGCGACAAGAGCGCGATGGCCAGGGCGAGAATGGTAAGCGCCACCGGCGGTCGCGACGAACGCGACCGCCGGTGGCTCCGTCCAACTGCATTCGATGTCGTTGTTGGTTCGGACATGAACTCTACGCGATCAGGCGAAACAGGATCAGATGATGCCCGCTTCCGTAATCAATTCTTTGGCCTTGTTGACATCGCCGAAAGTGCCCTGATCGACATCGGGCGGCTGAAGATCGCTTAGCGGCTTCAACCCCATCGAACTCGACACGTCCAGAGACGCCGGGTATTGCGGAGTCGTTGTCGCGATGATCTTCTGCCCACCGTCCGACTGCGCCAACCAGGTGAGGAACTGCTGCGCCTCGGCCTGGTGCTTGCTCGTCTTCAAGACCGCCGCTCCCGAGGCAAGGAGCAGAGCGCCCGCGTCGTTGCTCATAAAGTGGACCTTCGAGGTCATCTTATCCGGTCCGCCCTTCGACTGGGCAAGAATATACCAGTAGTAGTGATTGCTCAGCCCGAACGGGATCTGTCCCGCTTCGACGGCATCACGTACCGCGCCGTTCTTCTGCAGATTTTCGCCGTTTGCCTTGATCCCCTTCAACCATTCGAGCGTCTGGTCTTCACCGACGGTGTTGATGAGGTAGGTGACGGTGCTGACGAAAGCTCCGCTCGGCGCGTAGGCGAACTTGCCCTTCCATTTCGGATCGGTCAGATCCATGATGCTTTGCGGCAGATCAGCCTCGGAGATCAGATCCGGATTGTAGAAGATGACGCGCGAACGGGCGGCATAGGCCAGCCAGTTGCCACTCTTCGGATTGAGGCGGGAGTCGGTCAACGCCAGGGTCGACGGATCGACCGGCGAGAAGAGGCCTTGCGCATCCAGCGCGGCGGCCTGGCCCGGCTCCTCGGTCATGAAGAGGTCGGCCTTCGAGCGATTGCCCTCCTCGATGATCTGGTTCGCCAGATCGGCATCGCTACCGGCTCGGACTTCGACCTTGATGCCGGTCGCCTGTTCGAAGGCTTTAGCCAGTGCCTTGGCCAGATCTTCATGCTGGCCGGAATAGAGCGTCAATGTCACATCCGAGGACGCAGCGCTCGGCGTGGCGGCGCCGGAGCCGGTCGAGGCGGACGGCGTCGCGCCAGACGATGCAGAAGCGTCCGGCGTTCCTTCGGCGGCCGTTGACGCCGGCGTCGTGCCCCCGGCACCCGTCGTCGTGGTGCTGTCGCCTGACGTCGATGTTGACGACGTGCTACTACCGCAGGCGGTCGCGACAAGCAGGAGCAGGCAGGCGAGAACCGGCAGCAGTAGGCTGAACCGGTGTGACGATCGATCCGAGCGAACCAATGGCATATCCCTCCACATGACGTCTACAAGCGCCGGCCGTTCGATTCCTGGCACAGCGTTACCCAACCGGACGATCCCGGCCTTGACCAATGGGCGGATTCGCTAACGGGTCACAGAGAATGCCGCGGCGGCGACACCGGCCGGACGATTTCCGGCGATCCGAACAGCGACGAGATCTCCCGTCGACGGTAGTTGATTCCCCTGGATCCGAACGAGCACCGGTGAGCCGCTGCCGTCTTCCCCGAGACGGAGGCGAACGATGCCGTCGTGACCAAAGAAGCTCGTGCTAACAACCCGTGCCGCGGCTCCATGATCGGCGATTTCGAGCTGCTCGGGCCGCAGCAGCACCATACATTGTTCTGACTTCGCGTCGCTCCCGCTCGCCATGCGGACCGCGACGCACCCGAGCGCGCATTCGGCGCAGGGCGCCGGGATTTCCGGGTTGTCGACGAAGCGGCCGGGCAGAAGCACGACCTCGCCGATAAAGGCTGCAATGTGCGGATCACCGGGAGCGATATAGATTCCCTGGGGCGAGTCCGCCTGCACAACCAACCCGTCGCGCATGATCGCGACATGATCGGCCAGCGACAGCGCTTCTTCCTGATCGTGAGTTACCAGAATCGTCGTG
>CALAGB010000458.1 GCA_937891245.1 uncultured Thermomicrobiales bacterium
GGCGAACAGCGATGAGCGAAACGAGTAGCCATCGAAGCGGCGCCCAGAGAGCCGGCGGCAGGTGAGAGTCCGGCGCGAGCGCAGGTGGTGAATGGATTCGGGAGCTGTGCCCCGAAAGCAGATGCGATTAGGCGGCAACGGAGACTCCACCGTTATCTTGGGAGCTGGGTATCGGATCAGATGTTGATCTCGTACCTGTAGAGTGGAGCGCGTTCTGCGCGCTCAACAAGGGTGGTACCGCGGAGTGCATACAGCACCTCCGTCCCTTCTGGGACGGGGGTTTTTTGTTTGCCCGTGAACCGCCCGGCAGGACCGGGATTCTGGAGGACCTAATGCTCGAAACGCTGCAGACGATGAACGGAACGGCGCCGGCCGACCCGAGCAGGTATCGCCCCTCGCTCGAAGAGGTCGCGCAGCTCCGGGAACGCGGCAATATCATCCCGATTTATCGCGAGATCTTCGCGGATCTGGAAACACCGGTCTCGGCCTACCTGAAGGTCGCCGAGGGACCATATTCATTCCTGCTCGAAAGCGTCGAGGGAGGCGAGCGGCTGGCCCGCTTCTCATTCATCGGCACCGATCCGTATCTGACGCTCAAGTTCAACGAGGGTGTTACCGAGGCGAATCTGCACGGCTATCTGCAACACGCGCCCTTCACCGATCCACTCAAAGCGCTACGCGAATATCTGGAGCCGTATCAGACAGTCGAACTGCCCGGTCTGCCCCGCTTTCTGGGTGGCGCGGTCGGCTTCCTCGGCTACGAAGCGGTGCGCTACTTCGAGGAGCTTCCGACCGCGTCGGGAAACGCGATCGATTTCCCGGACGGACTCTTCATGTTTGTCGACACGATGCTCGTCTTCGATCACCTGGAGCACACGATCAAGGTCGTCAGCCACGTGCACATCGACGAGCATAAAACGCTCGAAACGTCGTACGCCGAAGCGGTCGCGCGCATCGACAAGATCGTAGCGCGCTTGACGCACCCGACGAAGCTGCCGGTCGGCGAACGCTCGCTGGCCGAGGCGGCCGTCGCCGAACGGATGGTGCGCCACACCGATGCCGAGACGTACTACGGGATGGTGAATAAGGCGCAGGAATATATCACGGCCGGCGACATCATTCAGGTCGTTCTGTCGCAGCGCGTCTCAGTCGAGACGGGTGCGCATCCCTTCACGCTCTATCGCGCACTGCGCCGGGTGAATCCGTCGCCCTACATGTTCTACCTGCAGATGGGCGACGCCCAGATCATCGGCGCCTCACCCGAACTACTGGTGCGGCTCGACGGCAAGACGCTGATGACGCACCCGATCGCCGGAACCCGGCATCGTGGCGCGAACGAGGCCGAAGACGACGCGCTCGCTGTGGAATTGGCCGGTGACGAGAAAGAGCGCGCCGAGCACATCATGCTGGTCGATCTTGGCCGGAACGACATCGGCCGCGTGGCGGCGCCGGGAACGGTGTCGGTGCCGCAACTCATGGAGATCGAGCGATACAGTCACGTGATGCACCTCGTCAGCCACGTCACCGGCACGATTCGCGACGACCTGGCCGGCGTCGACGCCTTGCGCTCCTGCTTCCCGGCTGGAACGGTGAGCGGTGCGCCGAAGATTCGCGCGATGGAGATCATCGCCGAGCTGGAGCCGGAGCGGCGCGGACCGTATGCCGGCACCGTCGGCTACGTCGACTTCAGCGGCAACCTCGATACGGCGATCACGCTGCGCACGATCGTGATGCGCGATGGAGTCGCCTACTTGCAGGCGGGCGGTGGCATCGTCGCCGACAGTACGCCGGAATTCGAATACAACGAGTGCTTTCACAAGATGGGCGCGCTCATCCGCGCGATTGATGTTGCCGAGCGCATCGAACGCTCGATGCGAGATGGGGTTGAAGCATGATCCTGCTGATCGATAACTACGACTCGTTTACCTTCAACCTCTATCAATACCTGGCGGAGCTGGGTGCCGAGGTCGTGGTGAAACGGAACGACAAGATCACGCTCGATGAGGTGGCGGAGCTGGCGCCGGAGCGGATCGTCATCTCACCCGGCCCGTGTACGCCGAATGAGGCGGGTATCTCGGTCGAACTGATCCGGCGTTTTGCCGGTGAAGTGCCGATCCTCGGAGTCTGCCTTGGTCATCAGTCGCTGGCCGTCGCCTTCGGTGGTGATGTCGTGAACGCGCCAAGCCTGATGCACGGCAAGATCTCGTCGGTCAGCCACGATGGCCGCGGCGTCTTCCGAGGCTTGCCAAGCCCGTTCGTCGCCACCCGCTATCACTCGCTGGTGGTCGATCAGGAGACGCTGCCCGATTGCCTCGAAGTGACCGCGCGCAGTGAGACCGGACTGATCATGGGGCTGCGGCATCGCATCTATGACGTCGAAGGAGTGCAGTTCCATCCTGAGTCGATTCTGACGACGGTGGGCAAGGATCTGCTGGCGAATTTCCTCGGGCGCGAAGCGCCGGTTCTGGCGATGAGGGGGTACTAGATGACGGTGGCAACGGCAGAGCCAAGCGGGATCAACGCGAACGGCCAGGATGTGGTGCGCGAGGCGATTCGGCGGGTCGCTGACGGCGGAACGCTCAGCCGGGCGCAGGCCGCGGCGGCCATGGATGCCGTCATGTTGGGCCAGGCGACCGGTTCGCAGATCGGGTCGCTGATGACCGCCCTGCGCATGCGTGGCGAGACGGATGAGGAGATCGCCGGATTCGCCGAGACGATGCGGCGACACGCGCTGCCGGTTACGCTCAAAAATAATGGTCCGGTGGTCGATACGTGCGGTACCGGCGGTGACGGTGCCAACACGTTCAACATCTCAACCGCCGCGGCCTTCGTTGTAGC
>CALAGB010000459.1 GCA_937891245.1 uncultured Thermomicrobiales bacterium
GTTATGACGACCAGGGCAGCGCGGCGCAAGGCACTGCGGTCGCCCGCAAGCTCATCCAGCAGGACGAGGTGGCAGTCGGTATCAGCGGTGCGTATAGCGATGTGGGAGCCGCAGCCGCTCAGGCCTTCCAGGACGCATCGGTGCCGATGATTTCGGCCTATGGCGTCTCGGCCGCGGTCACGGCGCCGGGCAACTTCATCTTCCGCACCGGCTCGCTGGGCGAGGTTGAGGGGTACGCCGCTGCCAAGTTCGCCAAGGACGACCTGAAGATAAGCAGTGTCGCGATCCTGGAATGTGACGCCGATCCGTGCGCGGACGTCGCCTCTGCGACCTCCACTCGCATGGGTGAGCAGGGCATCACCGTCACCGCTGACGAGAAGTTCGCGCTGTCCGAGACCAGCTTCGGTTCGATAATTGACCGCGTCCTCGAGGGCAATCCAGACATGGTCGTCGTCGATGGCTACTATGACGCCGTCGCGCAGATCATCCCCGCTTTGCGGGAGAAGAACCAGACCGTAAAGATCATGATTGCTACCCTCTCCGACAGCACCAGCCTGATTGACCTCGCCGGCGCGGAAACTGTCGAAGGCGTGTACCTGACTAGCCCGTTCGCTAGGTCCGACACCGCGGACGTCAACGACTTCATCAAGGCGTTCAAGGACAAGACCGGGCATGCACCCGACGAGGTCGCTGCCACGTCGTATGACGCTGTGATCATCGCCGCGGCCAGTCTGACTGCCACGAACGGTGCGGGGGGCGCGGCGCTGCGGGACGCGATCGCGGGCCTGCACGACGTCCAGGGCATGGTGTGCACGGCGCTTCAGTCGATCACCGATCAGTCCATCGTCCGAGATATGGGCATCGTCCAGATCCACGACGGTGACTTCGCCCCGGTGACGACGATTCCCTTCCCGAAATCCTGACGCTGCAGGAGCCCGGTTGCCGGGTCGCGTGGACATGCGCCCCGGCAACCGGAATCGTTCGGACTCGTATCAGGCTGGGTTGGCGTCGCTGACCGTTGGTAACAGTGCAGGTCCTACCATGAGACCGGCATGCTCCTCGACGGGTGCGGATCAGTCCTTTGTCGGATCTGCCCGTGCGAACGCATCGCTGACGGGCCGCGAGAGACACGAAACGTGGTGGCGCAATCGTGCAGGTGCTTGTCTACATCGCGTCGAGCTGGGCGATCTATTCATTGATCGCTGTCGGTCTCGCGACGATCTACGGAGTGCTCCGTATCTTCCATGTCGCACACGCAGCGGTCTACAGCTGCGGTGCCTATGCGGCGCTGCTGCTTTCCCGATACACGACTAACCTCTGGGCCGCGCTCGTTGTCAGTGCGGCGGCGGGGATCGTCGTCGGTCTCGCGATCTATTACGTGGCCTACCGGCCTCTGCTGGCACGTCCCGCCAGCGCCGGGTTTCTGGCTAGTGTCGGCGTCTACATCCTCGTCGCGGCGGTACTCGCGCTCGACCCGTTTCTCGGCGCCGACGCGCACCGGCTGAGCCTCACCGGCGGACTGCCGGCTGTGACACTCGCGTCTATCACCCTCTCATCGATCCAGGTAACGATGATTGTCGTTGACATCGTGGCGCTGACCGCGGTCGGTCTCATCGTCGGTAAGACGAAGGTCGGCCTGGGATGGCGTGCATTGACCGCAGATCGCGAGATGGCGGGGGTCAATGGAGTGCCTGTGCCGCGGTCCGTGGCGCTCAACATGGCTCTCGGGTCTGCGCTGGCGGCCATCGCCGGAGTGTTGTTCGCCGTCTACACCGGTCAGGTGCGCGCCGACATGGGTGACGTCATCTCCTACAAAGCCTTCATCTTCGTCGTCCTGGGCGGGCTGGGCAGCATCCGCGGTTCGGCCTTCGCGGCGCTGCTCGTCGCCGCGGTCGAGGAACTGGTGCTCCGGTACGCTGGTGGAATCTTCCCGCGCGACGCCATCGCGTTCGCCGTCCTTATCGTGGTCCTCGTCGCCCGCCCGAACGGCCTGTTCTCTGCTGCCGGCAGGCGGTCTCGTTCGAAGTACTCGGCGGTCGCTGCCAAATCCGGGAGCGACGCATGAACGCCTACACTGCGACCATCTTCACCACCGGGTCGATCTTCGCGATCCTCGCCGTCTCGCTGAGCATCGTTGTCGGTTACACCGGTCAGGTGTCGCTCGCGCAGGGCGCGCTGTTCGGGGTGGGGGCGTATACGGCAGCGATCGCCACCTTGAAGTTCGGAGTCCCATATCCACTGGACCTCATCTTTTCGATCATCCTGACCGCTGCGATGGGGATGCTGGTCGCGTTGCCGGCGGTCCGGCTGCGCACCGATTTCCTGATCCTGACGACGATCGGGATCAACTTCGTGGTCGTTGCGATCTTCCAGTATTCGTCATTCTTCGGCGCCGCAGGTGGCATCGTCGGCATCGCACCGCTCACATTCACCGGAGGGCGCGGCGCGCCGGTTACAGGTCTCGTCATCGCGTTCTGCACATTCCTCATCTGTCTGACGCTGGCCGGTCTGATGCTGCGGACCTGGTTCGGGCAGCGTGTCCGTGCCGTCCGGGACGACGAGGACGCTGCGCGGTCACTCGGCATCAGTTCGACATCCACCAAGCTGTGGGCCTTTGCGATCAGCGGCGCGATCTGCGGGGTCGCCGGCTGGCTCTACGCGCACTTTGTTGGGAGCGTGTTTCCGGGGGAGTTCGGCTTCCTCACGTCCGTCCAGATCCTCGCCATGGTGATCGTAGGTGGATCCGGCTCGCTGATCGGACCGGCGTTGGTCGCCTTCATCCTGATCTGGGCGGAGACCGGGGTGCCAGCGCTCGAGACCTACCGCCTCGTCTTTTACGGGGCGCTCGTGGTGCTCTTTGTGCTCGTCGTCCCAACTGGCATCCTCGGCGAGAACTCGTTCCTCCGGAGGTTCGTCGTGCGACTGCGTCCCGGTGGGCGTCGTGGCGCCAACGTACACGGTGCGAGAGCCTCACTATCGCCAGGCATAGCGGCTCGGCTGTCCGTCGCGCACGTGTCGAAGCGTTTCGGGGGCAATCACGTGTTGACGGATGTCACCGTCGAGGCTGCCCCCGGAGAGATCCTGGGCATCATCGGGCCGAATGGTGCCGGAAAGTCGACGTTATTCAATGTGATTTCTGGGTTGATCCCGGCAGATTCGGGAACGATAGAGCTCGACGGTGCGTCGCTGGCGGGTGCGTCGGTTCAGCGACGGGCCCGAGCCGGGATCGGTCGGACATTCCAGACCGCGCGGCTGTTCACCGGCATGTCCGTCCTGCAGCAGGTGCGGCTCGGCGTTGGGATCGTCTTCACGTCATCGTTCCGAAGATCTATGCGGCGCCCTGCACCGCGTGACCCGAAGGTGCTCGCGATCCTGGACTTGATCGGGTTGACGGAGGTCGCCGATCGGGACGCGACTGCTCTGTCGCTGGCGGAACAGCGCCTCGTGGAGATCGCCCGCAGCGTGGCCATGGGCTCACGGGTCGTGCTGCTCGACGAACCTGGAGCCGGGCTGACGCACCAAGAGCTCGCTCAGCTCTCGGCCGCACTACGCACGCTGCGCGACTCGGGTATCACGGTGATCGTCATCGAGCACTCCGTCGACTTCATCATGGGCACTTGCGACCGCGTTGTGGTGCTCACCGGGGGCAAGATACTTGTTGCTGGAGCGCCTGCCGAAGTACGTGCTGATCCGCGCGTCATCGCGGCCTACCTGGGCCAACCACAGGAGCAGGCGTCATGAATGATTTTCTTCGGGTCAACGATCTGCATATCCGCTACCGCACCATCGAGGCCGTCAAGGGGGTGACGTTCTCGATCTCGGCCGGCGATCGCCTATGCATCCTGGGGAGCAACGGCGCTGGGAAATCTTCGATAGTCCGCGCCCTTGCGGGCATGGTCAGACCGACCAGGGGCAGGGTCATGTTCGGCACCGGCCTGACGGATATCACGTCCTGGCCGGCGTGGAAGCGTGCGCGCGAGGGCTTCGCAATTGTGCCGGAAGGCGGACGGGTGTTTCGTGATCTCACGGTCCGCGAGAACATTCAGCTGGGCGCGTATTCCCGACGCGGCCTGCCGAGTGAACAGCGCATCCGGGAGACCGCGGCCGTATTTCCGGCGATGGCAGAACGGCTCGATGAGCGTGCCGGTTCGTTATCCGGGGGACAGCAGCAAATGGTGGCGATCGCTCGAGCGCTCGTTTCGCAGCCGCAGGTGCTGATCGTGGACGAGGTGACCTCGGGGTTGGCGCCGATCCTTGTCGACGAGGTATTCGCCGCATTGCGTGAACTGCCGGATAGGTACGGCCTTACGCTTGTCGTCGTCGAACAGAATGCCGTCCGCGCACTGGCGATCAGTGAGCGGGCAATAATATTGGACCGGGGTGTTGTCGTCGCGGATGAATCTGCGGAGACGTTCCGGAACTCGTCGACACTCCTCGATGCTTATCTGGGGGCAGCGCAATGACCATGAGACACGGTCCGATCACATACGCGGTGACCGCGTGAAAACCGCTGCGATGGAGCGATAGAGGTTGGAGGATGATGGCGGGCAAAGACTCCAATAGCAAAGCCTACGTCGCCTATCTCATGCTCGAACGCATGATCATCTGGCAGGAGCTGGCTCCTGGGTCTGTGGTCTCCGAGGCCGAGCTGATGACACGCACAGGCCTCGGCCGGACCCCGGTGCGCGAGGCAGTCCAGCGGTTGGCGCACGCGCGCATGG
>CALAGB010000460.1 GCA_937891245.1 uncultured Thermomicrobiales bacterium
GGGGGTATCGATTTTGGGGCCGAGGTCGCGTTGCAGGAGCAGGGCGGCCCAGGCGATGAAGGGGGCGAGGTTGGGGAGCGGCCCGGCGATTTCGTGGTAGCCGGCGGCCCAGCCAAGGCGGAAATGATGACGAATGAGGCGTGCTTGGTTGTTGTGAAGCGGGAGCGGCAACCAACTGAGGATCGAGTAGGTGCGGGCGAAGTCGGCGCGCACATCGCCGACGGCGGCGTTTGCCCAGTCGATGATGCCGGTGATCTCGCCGGCATCGACCAGAACGTTGAGCGGATGGTAGTCGAGATGCAGGATGCCCTCGCGCCATGGTGGCAGGTCGCGGAGCCGCCGATCGAGCGGACCGTGGCCGCCGGTGCCCCAGCCGACCCAATCGCGACGAAGGTGCGTGCTCAGCGTTGCGGGCACGGAAACGGTATGTAGGCGCGCCTGGGCGCGTCCGAACGTGGTGCCGAGTGTCCAGGCATCGCCGGGAGCGGCGGATAATACGCACAGGAGCGTCGTTCCGGTGCACCAGGTCATGAGACAGGCCGGCAGGTCGTTCGGCTCACCGGTGGCTTCAATGCGCGGCACCGGCACGGCGTCAATCTCACGCATCGCCGCGATTTCGCGGTCGCGCACATGGCGCAGATCTGGACGATAGACGCGCAAGAGCGAGGCTTGCCCGCCGTGCTCGACACGCCAGAGGCGAGCGTCGCCAAGGCCATCGGTGATCGGCTCGATCCGCTCGATTTCATGGACGCCGAGTTGACGCAGGAGTTCGAGCGGGTCGGCGACGTCGAGCGTCACTCCGGTTCAACGCCCTTGGCGCGAAGTTCGGCGATGTCGTAATCCACTTCCTGGAGCTGGCGGCGAATGACCGGTAGTCGCTCGCGGGCCTGTTCCATTTCGGCGATGATCTCGCTCCGCTTGTGCGCCAGACGATGGGCCGCTTCGGCGATTTCATCGCGTTGCCAGTCAAGTTGGGTGCAGGCTGGACAGCGTCCTTTCGGATCGAGCCAGCCGCCGCATTCCTCGCACGGACGCGTCAGATCGGCGAGGGTTAGTTCGGGGAGCGGTTCGTTGTCGGTCGCGCGTTCCAGCGCTTCGTTAGCGACGATCGAGAAACTATTGCGCAGGTGATTGCGCAAGCGCGCGCGCTCTGTTTCCTCGAGCGTCGCCGGAATGAGCGGCAGCACATCGCCGTCAAAAAGCACGAGCGTCGGGAGCTCCAGCTGGTGACCGCGCTCGGCCCAGTCGATCTCTTCGCGATAGTCGAGCGCCACGCCACCGGCGCGTAGCATGACTTCAGCCGGCTCCGCGGTCGAGACGACCTCGACCGCGATCGGTTCGGGCGCCAGCTGCACGGTCGGGATGTCGCTGGGATGGGGCACGAGCGCGGCGATATCGGCGTTCGCCTGGACGATCGCGTCATCCAGTTGCTCGACGCGCTCGGTCCAGTAATTGCTCGGCAGGAATGCCGATTCGGCGCGGCTCAGATCGTATTCGAGATTTGCCCGGCGCGTTTCCAGGCGTGACAGCCGGCGACGTTCGGCGTCGCGAATCGGGACGTTGAGCGATGGTTGCGATGAATCGCGCGGCGTGGAGTCGCCCTGAATCTCTCGTCGCCAGATATTTAGCCGATGCATGCACGCTTCCTTCCGCGATGTCGCTCGGTTATGGCTGTTTGGCCGGTTCGGGCAGGGTGCTCATATCCCAGCTGTCGACGGTATCGAGCGCCGCTTTGAGCACTGGGAAGACCTCCTCGGGCGCCGGGATCCCCTGGATCAGTTCCAACGGCTGCTGGAACGATTGCCCATTGGGTTCCAGCTGGCGGATGGCGCCGTGGATCTCGATGTGGCGCGGGTTGGCGACGACGGCGTAGATCGCGACGACCCGACCAAAGCCGTTGCTGACCCAGTTGAGCGTCACGCCGGCGGCGTTTTTCTCCGGTGCATTGGCAACGACGCGCAGTGGGTGCTTCCAGCTCGATGCCAGCATCTCGGCTGAACCAAGCAGTTCGTTGGCTGCCTGACCAAGCGAAACCCGCCGCAGTGAATTCGCCGAAACGCCGGTGCGATTCGCGTAGAGCGCGCGACCCCAATCGCTGCGCCAGGCGAGCACCCCGGCGACGACGAGCCCGATATGGACGATGCCGGTAACCCGGCTGAGCAGCGGCGTGGCCCCGCTGTAAATCTGCGACCAGTCACCTTCGAAGCCACCGGCCAGATCGAGCAAGGGATAGAAGATGATCGAGTTGATGATGCTGAGCGCCCCGAAAATGAAGAGCAGGTAGTTGATCGACGTGCGACGTGGCCAGAAGACCGGAATGGCAATGGCGATCAGTCCGAGAACGAGGCTGACGAGATTTCCGGCCAGCGCGACGGCGTAAATCTGATCGGGCGTGACGAAGCCGCGATAGCCGACAAAGCCATAGAAGAAGTAGTAGCCGTAACTGGTGATCTGGGCGCCGATTGCCTTAATGACGACCGCATGGCCGAGTTCGTGGAAGATGACGCTGAGCGGCAGGAGGACGAAAAACGCCACTTCGCTCATACGCTGGCGGTCACTTGGGGTAAAGTCTTGGTCGAAGAGTTGGTGCCGGTCCCGGATCACCATGTACAGGGTGCGGAGCGAGACCAGGCCCAGCAAGAGTCCGGTGATGGCCATGAAGCTGGGTGTAAACACGTGGATGACTCCTCGATTCCCTCAGAGACGAATTGTAGCACCCACGCCGCGGGTGACGGTGACGCGGTGCCGCGCTCGTTTCGCCCGGCGACCGACCCGGATACCGTTTGTTTCGGCGACAACCTCGATCTGCTGGCGCTGATTCCCGACGGCTCGGTCCCACTGATCTACATCGATCCACCCTTCAACACCGGGCGTACGCAGAGCCGCACCCGACTGCGCACCGTGCGCGATCCAGAGGGCGACCGCACCGGCTTTCAGGGGCGGCCGTATCGGACGACGCGATTGAGTACCCAGGCGTACGGCGATACGTTCGATGACTATCTCGCCTTTCTCGAACCGCGCCTGCGGGAAGCCTATCGCGTGCTCGCGGCTGATGGCACGCTTTACCTGCATCTCGACTATCGCGAGGTCCATTACGCCAAGGTGCTGCTCGATGGCATCTTCGGCCGCGCCTCATTTTTGAACGAGATCATCTGGGCCTACGATTTCGGCGGCCGGGCGCGCAATCGCTGGCCGGCCAAGCATGACAACATCCTGGTCTACGTCAAATCGCCTCATCGCTACGTCTTTAACACCGATGAGATCGACCGGGTACCGTACATGGCTCCGGGCCTGGTCGGTCCGGAAAAAGCGGCGCGGGGCAAACTGCCGACCGATACCTGGTGGCAGACGATCGTCTCAACCAACGGCCGCGAACGAACCGGCTATCCGACGCAAAAACCGTTGCTCATCCTGCGCCGGATCATTCAGGCGTCCTCGAACCGCGGCGATCTGGTGCTCGATTTCTTTGCCGGCAGCGGCACGGCCGGTGTGGCGGCCCGCGAATTGGGGCGACGTTTTCTCTTGGTTGATAACAATCCCGATGCGCTGCAGGTGATGCGGCAACGCTTTGCGACGTACGAAGATGTCCGTTTTGTGCGGTATGATCGCGGCACAGAGTTGAGCGAGCTGGATGGGGAAGGGGATCGTTCGTGAACCAGGGTGTGATTGACCTTCGTGGCGATTGGGCCGCGCCGCCGACCGATGCAATGCGCCGGGCGATGGCCGAGGCAGAGGTTGGCGATGACAATTCTCACGAAGACCCGACCGTCATCCAGCTGGAGGAGATGTCGGCCGATCTGCTCGGCAAGGAAGCGGCGCTCTTCGTGCCGAGCGGCACCATGGGCAACCTCGTCTC
The DNA here is from genome assembly GCA_937891245.1 of uncultured Thermomicrobiales bacterium. GTDB lineage: Bacteria > Chloroflexota > Chloroflexia > Thermomicrobiales > Thermomicrobiaceae > CALAGB01. The sequence goes on from CALAGB010000460.1 coordinate 3,857, forward strand.
GGTGCTGGCGCAGACGGAGCATGGAAGCGAAATCATCGCCGGGGATCGAGCGCATACCGTCATTTACGAGCGTGGCGGCATCGCGGCGCTCGGCGGCCATCCGATCAGGACGGTGCCGAACGACCGTTTCGGCATGCTCGATCCGGTGCAGGTTGAAGCGGCGATTCGTCCAGAGAATATCCACTTCCCGCGCACCGGTCTGCTCATGATCGAAAATACGCACAATCTCTGTAGCGGCACGGTGTTGCGACCGGAACAGGTCGACATGCTGGCCGGAATCGCCCACGAGCACGGCTTCCCGGTCCATCTCGACGGCTCGCGCATCTTCAACGCGGCCGCAGCGCTTGATGCGCCGGTCGCACGACTGGCGGCGCCGTTTGACACGGTGACGTTCTGCCTCTCGAAGGGACTGGCGGCACCGGTTGGCGCGATCGTCGTCGGGGGCGCCGCGACGATCGCCAGAGCGCGCGAGAAGCGTAAGCTGCTCGGCGGCGCCATGCGCCAGGCCGGCGTGATCGCCGCGGCCGGGATCGTTGGCCTGGAGCAGATGGCGGAGCGGCTGCCGGAGGATCATGCCAACGCCCGGCGACTGGCCGAAGGGCTGGCGACGCTCCCGCACATTGCGCTCGATCTCGACACGGTGCAGACGAACATCGTCTTTTTCGAGATCGAGGCGCCGCTGTCAGGGGAACAGTTGACCGCCGGTCTGAAAGCCTCCGGTGTGCGTTTCACCCCGTTTGGCCCGACGACCTTTCGTTTCGTGACGCATTACGCCATCGGCCGCGACGATATCGAGCGCGTGCTGCTGGCGATGAAAGAAATCGTGGCCTAAGGCGATCGAACGACGACCCACCGCCGATACTGTGGAAGGGGATTCAAGAGGTTCATGGATATCAACGAGCAAGAACAGAAGGCCTGGGAGATTGTCGACCGCAAGGACGATCAGATCCTGGCTCGCTTCAAGACGGTCATCGGTGTAAACACGGTTGTGCCGCCCGGCCTGAATTACGACACGCTGGTCGATCTGCTGGAGCCGGAATTCAAGCGGCTCGGCTTTGAGACGGAGCGAGTCATCGTGCCCGAGGAGCGCATCGCCGAGATTCCGCTGCCGTTGCAAGGTCCGCGCGTCAACCTGGTCGCGCGACGTGGCAACGGCAAGGAGCCGGTGACGATCTACGCCCACATGGACGTCGTACCGATCGAAGAGGGCTGGCAGCACGATCCGTTTGGTGCCGAATTGGATGACGGCAAGATCTACGGTCGCGGCACGGCCGATATGAAAGGCTCGATTGCTTCGCTCCTGACCGCCATCGAGGTGATGGACGAAGCGGGTATTGAACCAAACTACGACCTGATCGTCTGCCTGTGCACCGACGAGGAGATCGGCGGCTATCCGGGCATCTGGCATCTCGCCAAGGAGGGCTACGTCCAGGGGCATATGCTCTGCATGGAGGGCGGGCAGGACCCGGAGATCGGCCTTGCGTCGGCCGGCTCGGTTGACGTGACCGTGACGACGATTGGCAAGAGCTGCCATTCCGGCTCGAACTATCTCGGTGTGAACGGCATCGATGCCATGCTCCCGATCCTGAATGAACTGGCCGAACTGAAGAAAGCGGTCGAGAGCCGCGAATCGACGGTGCTCGGTGTCCCGAACGAGAAGGCGCCCTCGAAATACATGACGCCGATGTTCAACTTCGCCATCATCAACGCGGGCGTCAAATCGAACATCGTCCCGGCGACCTGCACGCTGCTGATCAACCGGCGCTACATCCCGGAAGAAAACTACGAGGATGTCACTAATGAGATCAAGGAGGCGGTTGAGCGCGGGAAGAAAAAGAGCAACGCGCTCGACGTCACGATCGACTTCTTCCACGTCTATCCGGCGATGAAGATGGAAGAAGGACCGCACATGCACAAGATGATGGAAGCGGTGCAGCTGGTGCAGGGCTACCGGGCGGATCAGTTCGTCGGTTCAGGTTCCTCCGGCTCAACCGACATGGCGAATGTGCAGCAGGAACTCGGCTGGACGGATATTCCGTTCTGTGGGCCGGGCCGCGAAGAGAGTCGGGCTCACGGCGCCGACGAATTCGTCTACCTGAACGACGTCAAGGCGCACATGAAAGAGTTGATTCACTACCTGGCATTCTGATCATGGTCACGCGTCGTTAATGTAGCAGAATCGGCTTCGAGGCGGCCGGCGCACGTGCCGGCCGTCATTCATTCTCTGGAGCCGTTATTCGTGGAGGTTCAATGCGTGTCGTCTATTTGACGGGAGATCGCGTCCATATCCGCCCGCCGGTTGAGTCTGACAAAGAGTGCGCGATCGCCTGGTTCAACAGTCTCGTCCCAGCCAATGAAATCCGCGCGGCTCAGTCGATGGAGAATCAGGTTTATCCGTACTGGGAAGCGACCGAATTTACCTTCATCATCGCGCGCGTCGTGGACGACGCCGTTATTGGGAGCGTGCACCTGAGTATCGGTGATTGGCGGGTCGTTAGCGTCCGCTTCCATATGGCGCCGATGCTGCCCGATGCTGATGAACTGCGCGCCGAAGCGTTGCGACTGCTCATCCCCTGGCTACGCGATGAGCACGAATTTATGGCGGTTCGGCTTGCGCTCCCCGATAACCAGACCGTCACCATCGCGGCGGCTGAAGAGCTCGAAATGGTCCTGTCGGTGCGCTTACGCGAATTTGTGCCGGTGCCGGGTGGGCGGGCTGACGAGCTGATCTATGAAGCGCTCAACCCGCGCTGGGAGGTTCCGCATGCGTAATCCAATCCTGGTCGGCGAACGTGTCTATATCCGCCCGCTCGAAGAGAGCGATGCACAACTGCTGGCCGATATCTACGCGGCCGAAACGGACACATTCAACGAGCGCGGGCGCCTGCCGGTCGGTCCGCTCGCCTGGAAGAAGTGGATCGTCGAGACACATAAGGAGGCGTATCCCAGTGAGATAAACTTCGCCGTTTGTCTGATCGAGAACGATCAACTGATCGGCCACAACGGCATTGTCGATATCAACTGGATCAATCGCACCGCCGAGTCAGTCAGCGATTTCGGGCCGGCCGAACTGCGCAGTAAGGGCTACGGCACCGACGCGAAGCATCTGTTGCTCGAGTACTGCTTCGATATTTTGCACCTGCATGCGCTGCGCTCCGAGATCTTCGAGCCGAACACACGCAGTGCGGCGGCCGTCACGAAGCAGGGTTATAAGCTCGCCGGTCGCTGGCATTACGAAGATATCAAGAACGGCGTGATGCGCGACACCTTGATCTTCGACATCCTTCGCCCCGACTGGATCGCCGCCCGCGACGCCTGGCGCGCCCGCGAACGGAAGTAACGAAGTTCCTCTCGCAGAGCCGCGGAGGCTCAGAGGCGCAGCTCTTGTCATTCTGAGCCGCAGCGAAGAACCTCCTCTCCGTTTCCCTGAACGTCGTGCTACATGAAACGAGAGGGAGATCCTTCACTGCGGTTCAGGATGACAGTTCGGCTTCGTCTCTGTGCGTGCGTCCTTCACGCGACCCAGAACCAGGTGCTGAATTGGATGAGCAGTCCGATGAACTGGATGACGAAGATCGCCATTACCGGCCAGAAGATCCAGCGGCGTTTGGTCAGCAGCGCGATACCGATGAAGAGCGGGAACAGGACGATCACGAAGCGCGGCACCGACATCAGCGGGTGGACCTGCGACGGAGTGAAGAGCGGCAAGGCGAAGACAACCAGCGCATAGAGGCTGTAGGCGCCGCGTACCTTCCAGAGCGTATACGCCAGAATCGGTACGAAGACGAGAAAGATGAAGAGATCGTAGAACTGGCTCTCGGCGAACGAGAGTCGTAGATAGGGGTCAGTCAGCGTCGACCACGTCGGCGAGTTATAAAGCCGCGTCAGCCAGGAGGTGTCGAGCATGCGAAATGACTGCTCCAGCGTTGTCCAGGGCCAGGCTTTATAGCGCGCCCAGCCTTTTTGGGCCGACAGCATCAGGAGTGGATCGCCCCAGATGTGGTAGAGATCGAGAACGAAGAGCAACGGCGAGAGCCCGCCGATAATGAGCTGAACCGCCTGTTTCCACCAGTGACGCGGACGCCAGCCATACTGCCGGATCAAGAAGATGAGCAACGGAATGCCGATCAGCACGCCGGTGTTGCGCGTCAGGGCCGCCAATCCAAGCGCGATCGCGGCTCGTCCCCAGCGGCCTGTACGCCCGTAATAGATCGAGGCGACCGTCACCAATAAGAAGAGCGACTCGGTGTACATCGCCGAAAAATAGAACGCGGTGGGGAAAAAGGCCGTGAGCCAGAGTGTGCGCCGGGCGACCGCTTCGGAAAAATCGAGACGC
>CALAGB010000461.1 GCA_937891245.1 uncultured Thermomicrobiales bacterium
TTGCCGCCGCCGACATAGATGATGTCCTGGGTGAGGACGACCGAGGCGAGATCGGGCGTTTCGCCACGAAAGAGCGAGAGAACGCTTCCTTCCCAGGGAAGATGTTCGCAGGCGGCGACGAAGCGATCGATGTAGCCCTGTGAGTCACCGCTGGCGGTTGGGATGAAACAGACGCGCGCGCGTTCCTTGCCGGTCAACCTGGAGACATAACGCTCAAGGGCCAGATTTCCGGTTTCGGCCGAGAAGCCCGCACCACCAACCGCCACGATATGCCGTTCACGTTTCGCTTCGCTCACGATCGTCCCTTTCCGCCACAACAGGTCAGCGGCGCTATCTTGGCACGAGGATGGCCGGCGGTCTATGGGGGTGAGGGCCGTTCTACCGTTCATTCCTCATCGCCAATGGTCATCCCGAGCTGCTCCCGCAAGGCATCACGGCCGGAGTCGGTTAAGACGAGTTGGCGGCGGGTTGAGCCGGATTCGACCCAGTGTTGGTCGAGAAAGTGCCGGCAGAGTGCGGCCCCGAGGGCGCCACCGAGGTGGAAGCGGCGCTCCGTCCAGTCGCGACAGGCGTAGGCGAACTGGCGCCGCTGCGCGGAAACGGAACCGACATCGAGACCGAGACGACCGAAGACCGCTTCGGCGTTCGGCCCGAGCCGCACTTCACCGGACGGCCCGGGCTTGATCGGCTGCCCGTCGGCTGGTGGCGGGATGAGTGCGTCCGCGCTGACGAGCGTATCGAACAGCGCGACACCGAGCGAGCCGGCAAGGTGGTCGTAGCAGGTGCGCGCTTCGGCGAGGGGCGCGGCCGGACGCGCCAGCTTGGGCGGTTCGCCCGCCAGTACCGTGAGCGCCTCGACCAGTTGGGCGACGGTCGGATCGGCGATCTGATAGCGCATCTGGCGTCCCTGACGTTCGGCGCGCACCAGATTCTGAGCGCGCAAGAGCGCCAGGTGATTCGACACTTTCGATTGACTGGCATTGGTGGCTAAAACCAGTTCGGCGACCGTCGCGCTACCGCCCATCAGATGCCGGAGCAACGTGAGCCGCAGCGGATCGGCCAGCGCCTGGGCGAGCTGTGCCGCCCGTTGACTTGAACTCATCAACAAATCCTGATGTATGATTACGTATCAGCACGCGCTGATACGTCGTGACATAAGTGTAATCGACCCGGCAAGGGAATTCGATGACTGCATCACTCACCCGCTCCAGGACCACTACGTATGATCGGCCCCGTTCCTCCGATCCGCAGACGTCGGGCCAGTACAAGTCGCTGGCGGCGCTCTGCATCGGCTATTTCATGGTGATTCTCGATACGACGGTCGCCAACGTCGCACTGCCAGATATCCAGCGACAGCTCCATGCGAGCTTTTCGAGCCTGCAATGGGTGGTCGATGGCTATGCGCTCGTCTTCGCGAGCCTTTTGCTGACCGGCGGTGCGATCGCCGATCGTTTTGGCGAGCGACGGACGTACTTGATCGGGTTCGTTCTCTTTACAGCGGCCTCGGCGCTCTGCGGTGCCGCCCCGGCGATCTGGCTGCTGCTGCTGGCGCGAGCGGTGCAGGGGATTGGCGCGGCGTTACTCGTACCAGCCTCCTTGTCGTTGCTGCGCGCGCTCTTCCCAGGTACGGCGCAACGCGCAAAAGCAATTGGGATCTGGATTGGTACGGCCGGCATCGCGGCGGGCGGTGGCCCGGTGATTGGCGGCTTTCTCGTCGGATGGCTGGGCTGGCGTAGCGCCTTCATCGTGAACGTGCCCTTCGGACTGCTCGGCCTGGCGCTCACGCTGCGCTACGTGCGCGTCGCGGCCGGCCGAGCGCGCGAGCGGCTCGCTGCCGGTAGCCCGCTGGCGAGCTGGCTGGCACTTGGTGGCGTCACCGTGGCGATTATCGAGGGCGGTGCGCGTGGCTGGCTTGCGCCGATCGCCCTTGCGGGCGCGGGTGTGGGTCTGCTCGGCCTGGCGCTGTTGCTCGCGACTGAACGCGCCAGCACCGAGCCGATGCTGCCGCGTGACCTCATCCGTCTGCCCGGATTCGGCCGTGGCACCACCATCGGCTTTCTGCTCAATTTCGGCTTCTTCGGCCAGTTCTTCCTCTTCAGCATTTACCTGCAACAGGTGCGGGGCCTCTCTCCGCTGGCGACCGGCATCTGGCTCCTACCGGAAAGCGGGGTCGTGCTCTTCGCGAACGTTGCATCGGGTCGACTGACGGCGCGCTTCGGTCCCCGTCCGCCCATACTGTTCGGTCTCTCGCTCGCTGCCGCCGGGCTGTTCTCGCTTATCCCGGCGACGAGTGCAACGAGCTACCTGCCGTTGGCCGGGGCGCTCTTTCTCGTAGGACTCGGCATGGCGCTGGGTGTTCCGGCGGTAACGGCCGCGATCCTCGAACTTGCCCCGGTGCGGCAATCCGGCATCTCGGCCGCCGCGCTGAATGCCAGCCGTCAGATGGGCGGCGTGGTGGGTGTGGCGCTCCTCGGCGCGCTGGCATCCGGTGCTCAGGCACCAGTCCCGCATCTGCATCGTTCGCTGCTGGTGGCCGCGTGTGCCATGTTGATCGGCGTGGGGATCGCTGCGACGGGCCGTCAGGCGAGGCCGTGAGTTTCCGGTGCCGACCGCGCCGGAAACTCACGGCTCAGCGGCTTAGATCGCGGGCGCGATGCGAGCTTCGCTCTGCGCGGTGTTGCTCTGGTAGCGGGCGCTGCCGAAGCCGAGGATCGGCACGAAGATAAAGCCGAGGAAGATTAAGCCGACGGCAAACGCGGCGCTCTTGCCGAAGACGCGCGCGAGATCGAGCGCGATCACGATGCCGACGATGAGGCTGACGATCGGTATGAACATCAGAATGACCCACCAGGCTGGGCGCCGAACGACGCGCATCAGCACGACGGCGTTATAAATCGGGATGATCGCCGCCCAGCCCGGCTGCCCCGCCTTCGTGAAGAGCATCCAGACCGCGGCGATCTCGAGCACAATCAGAACGGCGTAGATAAACACGCCGGCTGCAACGAGCGAACTGTCCATGAACGGCCCCTCTCATCATGAATCAACATGTCTCGAATGGCGCGAACGAGGAACGTGTCTTGTCAGGACGAGTGGACGCGGTCACTCCATCGCCGGGCGGTAAGCGAGTAATTCGGTGCCGTTCCGACCATTGCGGGTACCGTCTGCGGCGGCTGCCTGCCCGCTCTGCCCGTGCATATTCACAGTCGACGATAATGCGCGGATTATAGCGTGAGACATGAAGAAAGGCGAGATCAATTCTCGCCATTCTCTGCCGGATTTGGTGGATTTACTAGAAGTGGCTGCTCACGTGGTCACCGATCGTGAGGAAATTCCACATGAAGTAGGCGTCCGGCTCCATCATGTTGACACAGCCGTGGCTGCCGAAGGTGCCGTACTGGTTCGGCGAACTCCAGTAGTTCGTGTGGATGGCGAAGCCGCCGGCGGCGAAGTATTGCGTCCACTTGACATGCGGCAGGAGGTAGTAGTCTGGATCGCCCTTCGGCACACCGACCGTCGCCGAGTCCATCGTCTCGTCGGCGACCCGGCGCTGGATCGCGAACTGGCCGTCCGGCGTGCCATGCCCTTCGGTGCCGGTGATGATGATGGCGACGTGAACCGGGTTGGGACCGTCATAGGCAATCGCGTAGAAGGTCGAGAGATTAATATCGAGCCAGTGCCCGTCGTAGGTGACCGGCGGTGCCGGTTGCGTGAACGGATCGACGTAGGCGGCGGTAACGAACTGATTGTCGCCGATGCGGTACCAGAGCGTGTTCCCGTCCACATCATCGCCGTTGACCGGCTCGAAGATCGTGACCGGATGCTTGGCGTAGGTCGTGGCGACGACCGCTGAACCGAGGGTCGGCGCGGAACGAATATTGAGCGAGGAGGTCGTCACGACGCCGACGTACGAGCCGTCTTCGAGACGCATCGCCTGATCCCAACCGGCGGGCATCTGCGCCGCCGGCGGCGGCGGTTCAGGAGTCGGGCTTGGCGTCGGCGTTATCTCCGGCGTGGCCGTTGGCGTTGGCGTCACGGGCGTGGGTGTCGGTGTGACCGGAGTCGGTGTCGCGGTGACAGGTGTCGGCGTTGGCGTGACCGGCGTTGGCGTCGGCGTTACGGGCGTGGGGGTTGCGGTCACCGGCGACGGTGTCGAGGCCGTAGCGCTCGGCGTGCTGGCCGGGGTTGAGGTCTTCGTACTGGTATCGGCCGCGGCGGATTGATCGATAACCGTCCCGCTCGATGCCCCGATGGCAACGACCATCAACATGACCGCTACGAGCAAGGTTGCGAAGGCCGCGGCACGCATGAATCGAATTCCCCTTCTGACGATCTCATCTCACTCACGTGGAGCGGGTCGGGACACTCAGCCCGTTCCACTGTATTAAGCGCTTACGCGGCGATTTTGTTACCGCTTCCACCAGACAGATTTGACCTGTACGTTCGTACAGTATCACCAACTCAGTTAACATACGGGACGTTCGATTTATGCCATGAAACCGGTGCTCGACACGGGTTTACCCCCATCGCACTCGTCTCATGAGCGGTCGTGAGGGTGTGCCGAGCCTACTCGCTACCTCGGTTACTCTCTTAACGTTTCAAGCAATCAAACGATGCGCCCAACTGGTGTCGGTTTGGCACATCGTAAGCGGCGCTCTCCCGCCGATTACGTTGATCGTGAAACGCCTGAGATCGGCCTTGGCGCGAGGACTGAGCCTCAGTTTGCAATAATGCGAACGTTGTTTCACCGGATCTCTTCGCGTTGGGAGCGCTCGATGCCCGTTGGGTCGCCGCTGGATTATCACCTGCACACCAGTTTTTCGGTCGACAGCCAGATGCCGATGGCAACCGCGTGCGAGACGGCGATCGCAATCGGCCTGCCGGAGATCTGCTTCACCGACCATGTCGATCTGGTGCCGGACGATCCCGATGCAGGCTATTTCGATCCCGCGCCCTATTTTGCCGAGCTCGCGCGCTGTTGCGAGCGTTTCGCCGGCCGGCTAACGATCCGAGGTGGGGCGGAGTTCGGCGAGTCGCATCGCATTCGAGCCCAGCAGGATGAATTGACCGCGACCTACCCGTTCGACTACATCATCGGTTCACTGCACTGGGTCGGCCCGCATAGCGTCATGGCGCCTGAGTACTTCGAGAGCCGGACGCGTCAGGAGGCGTATGGCGCTTATTTCGCGGAGATGCTGGACCTGATTCGGGATGGCGATTTCGACGTGCTCGGGCATCTCGATGTGCCGAAGCGCTACGAGTATCCCGTCCATGGGCGCTTTGATTCCGATGAGTTCGCCGAGGAGATTCGCGCGGTGTTGGCGGCCTGTATCGCGCGCGGCGTGGGCATCGAACTGAACACCGGCTCGATGCGTCGTACCGAAGGTGATCCGTCGCCATCGCCCGAAGTGCTCGGCTGGTATCGCGAACTCGGCGGCGAGATCCTGACGCTCGGCTCGGACGGCCATCGCCCGTCCCACATGGCCTACGACTTCGAGCGCGCCCTCGCGATGATCCGCGGCGCCGGCTTCACCCACCTGACGACGTTCGAGCGGCGGCAGCCGAAGTTCGTGGCGGTGGGGTGAAGAGAGCGACCGCCACAAACCCCGATGAGGTCTGCTCAGCTAATACACCGACGTCTCCGGGTCGAAGCGTTCGAGCCAGGTTTTGACGGCGTTGAGGAAGCGGGCTCCGGCGAGGCCGTCGAGGACTCGGTGATCGAGCGAGAGCGAGAGGTTCATCATCGACCGTATCGCGATGCTGTCATCGATGACGACCGGCCGCTTGACGATTGCCTCGGTGCTCAGGATGGCCGATTGCGGCTGCACGATGATCGGCGTCGAGAGGATCGTGCCGAAGGTGCCGGGGTTGTTCACCGTGAAGGTTCCCCCCTGCACATCGTCGACCGATAGCCGGTTCTCGCGCGCTTTCGTCGTCAGGTCGCGGATGGCGCGGGCGAGGCCTGCGATGTTCTTTTCGTCGGCATTGCGAATGACCGGCACGATGAGGCCGTCTTCGAGACCGACCGCGACGCCGATGTTGATCGCCTTGCGTCGGATGATGCGCGATTCGTCCCAGACAGCGTTCACGTTCGGATGCTCATGCAGCGCGTGCACGACCGCTTTAATGACGTAGGCGAGGTAAGTGAGATCGAAGCCTTCCTCCTGGGCGAAGCGCTCTTTGACGCGGGTGCGGGCTGCCACGACGCGCGTCATGTCGACTTCCATCCAGGTCGTGACATGCGGCGCGGTCCGTTCGCTGCGCACCATGTGCTCGGCGATCTGGCGCCGCATTGGCGTCAGTGGAACGACGGTGTCGCCCTCGTAGACCTCAGCCTGCACATGCGCTGGCGTCGGTTCAGTGGTTGCTGGGCGTGCGGGCATGACAGGTGGTGGTACGGGTGCCGCGACGGCGGCCGGTTGCGCGGTGCGCTGCTGTTCTACGAACTCCAGGATGTCGCGCTTGGTGACGCGGCCGCTGATGCCGCTGCCGGTGATCTGGCCGATGTCGATGCCATGCTCTTCGGCGATGCGCCGGACAGCCGGTGAGGAGCGGGTGCGCAGCAGCTCGATCTCGCCGATCGGACCGGTTAGGCGTGCCGTGTGATCGTGATCAGACGGCGGGGCTGATGGGGTGCTGGCCGCGGTTGGCATCTCACTCGCCGTGGTGGCGGTCGGTTGCTCCGGCTGTGCCGCTTCGATCGGCTCGGCTGCGCCGCCGCCCGCGTCGATAACGCAGAGCTCGGCGCCGACCGGCAACGTCTCGCCCTCTTGCGCGGTGATCTGGATGATCGTGCCGGTCAGCGGTGAGGGCACCTCGGCATTGACCTTGTCGGTCGTGATCTCGACCAGCGCCTCGTATTTGTCGACATGATCGCCGACCTGCTTGAGCCAGGCGCCGATCGTTCCTTCGGTGACACTCTCTCCGAGTTTAGGCAGTTGTACCGGCATGCCGGTTTGGGTACGCGCGGATGACATGGAACCGGGCCTCCTTCCAATCGAGGCAGGTGTCTGGTGACGTCGGATACCGGATGAGAACACGCGCGTCTAGAACGCGGCGAGCTTTTCGAGTGCGGCACCGATTGTCTGTTGGTTGGGCAGGTAGGCCGCCTCAAGAGGCTTCGTGTACGGCATGGCCGGCACTTCGGCGCCACCGATGCGCATGACCGGCGCATCGAGCCAGGCGAAAGCTTCCTCGGAGATGAGCGCCGAAACCTCGGCTCCGACGCCGCCGAAGCGGTTTGCCTCATGCACGATGAGCACCTTGCCGGTCTTCATCACCGATTCGAGGATCGTCTCGGTATCAAGCGGTCGGAGCGAGCGCAGGTCGATCACCTCGACGCTGCCACCGCCCTTTTCTTCGAGCGCCCTGGCTGCGGCCAGCGACTCGTGCAGCATCATGCCGTAGCTGATGATGGTCGCATCGGAGCCGCTCTTCACCACGCGTGCCTTACCGATCGGGACGATATGGCCGTTCTCCGGCACTTCATCACGAATAGCTCGGTAACCCTTCTTGTGCTCCAGGAAGAGGACCGGATCTCCGTCGTGGATGGCGCTGCGCAGCAGCCCGGCGGCATCGGCCGGGAAGATCGGCGCGACGACTTTCAGCCCCGGCTCGCGGGTGAAAATCGCTTCGATGCTCTGCGAGTGGTAGAGCGCGCCATGAACGCCGCCGCCGTAGGGCGTACGGATAACGATCGGGCAGTGGAAATCGCCGTTGGAGCGATAGCGGATCTTGGCCGCCTCGTTCAGGATCTGGTTCATCGCCGAGTGGATGAAGTCGAAGAACTGGATCTCGGCGATCGGCAGGAGACCATTGAGCGAGGCACCGATCGCCGCGCCGATGATGGCCGATTCGGCCAGTGGCGTGTCGATGACGCGCATATCGCCGAACTCTTCGATCATATCGGCGCTGACGCGAAAGACGCCGCCACGCACGCCGACATCTTCGCCCATCAGAATGACGCGTTCGTCTTTGCGCATTTCGTCGATAAGGGTGTCGTGAATCGCTTCGATGAGCAGCTTGGTCGCCATCGTCGTACTCCTAGCTGCCGTAAACGTGAAGCGTCAGTTCCGACGGATCGGGGTACGGCGCGTTTTCGGCGAATTCGGTAGCGTCGTTGACCTGCGCCTTAATCCTCGTCTCGATCTCCTTCACTTGCTCCTCTGACATGACGCCTTCCTCAATGAGGCGG
>CALAGB010000462.1 GCA_937891245.1 uncultured Thermomicrobiales bacterium
GCCGTGGTGGACCGCCGATGGCAAGCACATCCTCTTCACGTCGGATCGTGACGGTAGCTGGCAGATCTACATCATGAATCCCGACTGCTCCAACGTGCAGGAGCTGACGCATATCGACGGTCGAACGAACCTCTATCCGGCTGTCTCACCGGACGGCAAGAAGGTCGTTTTCTCGTCCCAGGTGACGGCTACCAACGAGGGCGACATCTACATCATGAACATCGATGGCAGCGACTTGACGCGTCTGACCAACACCGCGGCGCTCAACAACATCCCGTCGTTCTGCCCGGATAGCGAGCATATCGTCTTTGAATCGGATCGCGCCGGAAACACCGATATCTACATGATGAACTCGGATGGCTCGAATGTGACGCAGCTGACGACTGATCCGGGCGAAGATACGACGGCCAGTTGCGGCTATATCAAGGTGACGAATCCGTAAGCGGGTCCGTTGCAACGTAAGGAAGGAATGCCCAGATGACGGTTGAAGCGGAACTCGCACAGCTGTTGATTCGGATGGGGGCCGAGCGTGGGCTGGATCTCGAGACGGTTCTCTCGGAGATGGCGCAGGCGCCGTTACCGTCGTTTGTCGACGCGGACGCCGTGCGCGGCTCGATGCTGGAAGCGGTTGAGAGTTGGTGGCGCGCCGATCTTGAAGAGCGGCTCGAGCAGCTTCGCCGTCAGTTTCAGATAGGCGGGCTGCCGTCCGCCTCAGTCTCCCCAGCCGCCAGCCGACCAACGCCGCCCCCATTTGGCGCACCAGCCGTCACGCCCAGCCGCCCCGCGCCTGCCGTGCAATCCGCGAGCGCTGGCTCAAATCCGGCAGCATCGAAACCCGTGGCGTCCGTCGAAGACGCGACCATCCACGACGAATTGGAACCCGCCGTCAATGAGTCTGCCGAAGCGCTACCGCGCGACGCCACGATGATCTGGAACACCAATCACGGGTAGAGTGTGGTGGTTTTGGGCGAGTAGCCTATATGGGTGTCGTCGTCCGTTCGTCGCCCGAGGTTGAAACCGTCGGGCTATCAGACGAAATCCCTGCGGGATTAGGTCTGTATCGGTCATCGTCAAGACGTGCATGCCCGGCTGAGAGGTGGTGTGGGGATGCCACGGTGGAGAGCGTTCTATCATCTCGTTTGGGCAACCCGTGGGCGAGAACCGTTGATCACTCCAACATTGGAACCGCTCGTGTATCGCCAATTGCGCCAGATCGCGCAGCATCACGGCGTCAATGTACACGCGGTCGGTGGGATCGCGGATCACGTTCACATGGCGGTGTCGGTTCCACCATCACTCGCGGTCGCGGTTGTGGTGAAACGCATTAAAGGTGCAAGTTCACGGGCAATCGGCAAGGCAACCAATGAATCCTTTACCTGGCAAGGTGATTATGGGGTGGATACGTTTTCCGAACGGCACCTACCCAAGGTCGTCGCCTACATCAATAACCAGCACCGCCATCATGCGGAGCAGACCATCTGGGCGTCTATCGAAGAGATTCCCGAACCGACGGATGAAGACGAATAACCCGAGAACGGCGATCCGATCTCCACTCAATCCCGAAGGGATTTCGTCTCATAGCCCGATGGTTTCAACCTCGGGCGACGGTCGGGCGACTCAACTCTTGACCGTCAACACCTTATAGGTCGTGATCGGGACGGCGCGGCCTTTAACGTAGATCGAGCCGAGCTCTTCGACCTGCACGCGATCGCGGACCAGCTCAAGGGTCGCTTCGCTGATCAGGATTTCGCCGGCGCGGGCTTCGGCCTGCAGGCGAGCGGAGACGTTTACCACGTCGCCAATGACGGTGTAGTTCATGAAGCGTTCGGAGCCGATGTTGCCGACGATGGCCGGACCGGAGTTAAGCCCGATGCCGAAGCCGACGCGCACCCCCGTGTCGCGGCGCAAATCGTCGATGTGCGAACGCATCGAGACGGCGGCCCGCAGGGCGGCCAGCGCGTGATCGGGCAGCGCCAGCGGGGCGCCGAAAATCGCCATGACACCGTCGCCAAGGAATTTATCGAGCGTGCCGAGTTCGGCGAAGATCTCGGAGGTCGCCAACGTCAGGTAGCGGTTGAGCATCGCCACGACTTCTTCCGGCTGGCGTTTCTCCGAGAAGCCGGTGAAGCCACGAACATCGGCGAAGAGGATCGTGACGTCCTTGCGCGCACCGCCGAGTTGCATCGCGTCGGGTGCGTGCAGCAGTTGTTCGGCCACCGGCGGTGCCAGATAGCGCGTGAAGAGGTCGCGCATCCGTTCCTGGGCGACGGCTTCTCGCTGGCGCGCCTCTTCCATTAACACGTGCTCGGTCCGATCGTTGACGATGAAGACGACGCCGCGTACCTTCTCGGCGCTGTCACGAATCCGCGCCACACGACCGGCCAGCACGACGCGAGCGCGCTCCCCCAGTCGCCCTTCCCATTCATGGCTGGTCAGCATCGTCTGGCCGGTCGATGAAACCTGCATCGCCAGCGCCATCAGCCAGCTTGAGACACCCGGCGGGACGACGGCCGAGAGCGGCGCGCCGACCGCATCCCGTGCGGCGCGGCCTAGGAGTTCTTCGGCCATCGGATTCCAGTCGGTGACGTAGCCCTGATCGTCGATGGCAATCAGCGCGCTACTGAGCGAGCGGATGATCGCGTCCTGACGCTGGCGACCCTGTTCGACTTCGCGCGTGCGCATCCAGATCTCGTCGTGCAGGCGGGCGTTCTGTATCGCCGTGGCGGCATGCGCGGCGAAGGAGGCAAGCAGGTCGAGATCCGACTGGCTGAAGACGACCGAACCGGTTGACGAATCGACGTAGAGTACGCCGATGACGTCCTCCTTGACGATCATCGGGACGCACAGGATCGAGCGGAGCGCCAGCGAGATGATGCTTTCGACGCTGTTGAAGCGCGGATCGTCGAGTACGTTCGCGATCAGGATGGGCCGCCGGTCGCGCATTGCCTCGCGCGCCACGGTGCGGCTGTGCAGATCGCTGGCGGGGTCCATATTGTGCGCGACCCGCGGCGCCAGTTCGCCGTCAGCTTCGCGAATCAGGACGGCGGCACGCTCGCCGCCGCTAATCTGGAGCAGTTGACGCAGAACCGAGTGCAGCGTCTCGTCCAGATCGAGGCTGGAAGCGAGTTCGCGACTAAAGCGGGCGATGTGTGCCACGCGTTCGACGGTCGGCGATTCGCGCAACGGCACGATTTCGGTGGAGACGGTGACCGCCGTAATATTGTCCGAACCGCCACGGCTCTTGGCCGCCTCGACCAACAACGGCGCCGCATCGGAGCCGTATTGTGCGATCGCCTGCGTAATGCCAGCGTCATCCAGGTCGCGATAAAGACCGTCACTACACAGCAACAGAACATCAGCAGGCGCCAGCTGACGTTCGATCAGATCGACCTTGACGGTCTCCTTCACCCCGAGGCAGCGCGTAATGAAGTTCTGGCGGGGGTGGTTGATCGCCTCCTGTGGCGAGAGCAGTCCGGCTCGCACCTGTTCTGCAACCCACGAATGATCGTCGGTCAGCTGCCGCAGCTTATCAGCATGGTACAGATAGGCACGCGAACGGCCGACGTGCGCCAGCACCAGCTGCTCCTGGGCGATGACCGCCGCGATTACCGTGGCGCCAACCAGCCCGGTGGCCGCACCGGAGGTGCCGTCGTCTGATTGATTCCGCTTGTAGAGGAGCGCGTTTGCCTGCTCGACGGCACCGCGCAGGCGGGCGGCACGCTCGGGCACGGCCGAGGACCAGTAGCTTTCGATGATCGTCTGCACGGCGAGCTGGCCCGCTTCGAGGCCTGCTTCCTCGTTGCCGACGCCATCGGCGATCACCCAGATCGTACCCTGCTCGACACGTTCGATCGCCGTCCTCGGTTCTCGCACACCAAGGGCGTCGCCGTTAACGGTATGAACGTTACCCGGATCGGATGCCGTAGTCGCCTTGAGCAACGGCGGTGTTTGCATCGACGAACGTCTCTTTCGCCCAGCCGAATTGCCATGCTATCGGCAAAATGATACCCCACGTGGGGTATCCGTTCGTACGACGCCCAGAAGACGCTCAGGCGGAGATGGTGGGCCTGAGCCTATTCTTGCCGAACGATATCGACCGAGATTTCGACCGCCGGGACCGTCCCTCGGTTTTCAAGCCAGTGCAGAGTGTTTCGATCCTCAGGCCAGCCGACGCCCGGCCCGTAGTCCGTCGCGACGCCATCGCGATGGTCGGTAATCATTCCGCTCAGGATGTAGACGATACCTGGCCGGTCGATATGGTCGTGAACCGGGCCGAAGACGGCGCCAGGCTCGAAGGTCATCAAACGCATGCGAAGGTGGCGACCGGCCATCCCTTCGATCTCAGGACCAAGATCAACCGTCGCCAGTAACTCTACCGACACACCGTTTGTCTCGTGTCCGCTCGGTTCGTTGCTCATTGCGGGCTCTTTTCGATACGGGTAGAGCCGGACGTTCGAGCCTTATTCGCCGGTTGCGACGGCTGGATCTTCCGATACGTCCGGCTGCCGGCGACTGCGACGGAATTGATTGTTCAGATGGTAGAGACCGACCAGGCGCGACGCGGCAACGCGCATGCGGCGGGCACGCGGCCGGAGCAGGGTCGGCACGTCGACGATGACGCGGCGGCGCACCGGCCGGTTTTGCAACAGATCGATGAGGGCCGGCAGCGTCATAACGCCGAAGAGATTGGCGGTGTAGACAATCTGCGGGAAGCCGGAGCGTTCGCCGCGCAGCTGGCGCGACAGTTCACCGATGATCTCGTACGGCAGCGCCGCGATCGGCACGACCCGGCGGAGAAAGCCCATCGGATTCGTCAGCTCGGGACCGTTCGGGCGGATGCGGCCATCGAGGACCTGGGTACTTGCCTGGCGGTAGTCGTAGATCTTCATCATTTGCAGACCGGCGATGTCGTAGCCGGAAATGACCGGCACGCCGGCTCGCTGCGCCTGCTCATGGAGTGCGAGCTTCATGCGCAGCGGCGGTTTCGTCGTTACATCGACACCATCGATGATGATCGTCGCGCGTCTGGCGAGATCGACGACGTTCTCATCGACGATGCCGCGCGTATCGACCTCGATTGAGGCGTAGGGGTTGATGCTCAGCGCCTGCTCACGCAGCACTTCGGCCTTGTTGCGACCGATATCGTGCACCGTCATGCTCTGGCGGTTGAGGTTGTGAATGTCGTAGTCGCCCGGTTCGGCCAGGATCAAATGCTCAGCACCCATGCGCACCAGCGGTTCGACGACGGCGCCGCCGATCGAGCCA
>CALAGB010000463.1 GCA_937891245.1 uncultured Thermomicrobiales bacterium
TGGTAATCTACTTGGAGTGCTCGCGCTGTTGCCAACGCACCGTAGCCACCCAGCTGTCAAGGAGTTACACGGCGCCGTTGAGCGCACACTTCCCGCCAACGAGCCTCGGTGCTCGTTACGACGGTAACCAGCTTTTTACAGATCGGTCGACGCCCCGACCTTATACCCCCGATAGAATAAGCTCGATGATTGTCATGGCGGCGAAACCGATCCCGGCAAGAATGAGCCAAACCGGTCCCGGCCGGGATATTCCATCTATCTCTGTGGCTGGCGATCGGTACAAGCGAACGCCCCAGGTAGCACAGCCCAGACCATAGAGGATCTGTCCCACCGCCTCGAAGAGGTTCGACTCGCTCAGTGCGCCGATAACCCATACCAGGAAGCCTCCGCCCAACAGGAGTGTTCCCAGTAGGACCAGCCAGGCGGGTCCACGTACGCAAAACACCGCAATCATCCTCCTCGCGCATGAGTGGTCTCGGCAATACGACGACGGTGGCTGGGCCGATGATCCCTAGCCGGAGAGATAACGCAGCCACAAATAAAGACTGGAAACGACGAGGCAGACGAATGTAATCGGTAAGCCGATGCGGGTGAAGCCCCAATACCCGATGGTGATCCCACGCCGCTCGGCGAGCCCGACAGCTACGACGTTGGCCGATGCGCCGACCATCGAGCCGTTCCCGCCTAAGCATGCCCCCAAGGAGAGGGCCCACCAGAGTGGAACGACATCAGGATGAGTGGCCACCGCCATATCGTCGACATTTGCGAGGTCAGGGACGAGCAAACGAGCCACGGAAAACGTCAGAGGAATAAGCGTGGCGACCGCCGGAATGTTGTCAACGATGGCGGAAATCATCGCGGCCAGCCAGAGCAAGAGCAGCGTGGTCAAGACGAGGTTCCCTGCTGTGAGATCCACCATACGCCGCGCGATCTGCTCCAGGAGTCCCAACTTTTCCACGCCGCCGACCAGGACAAAAAGTCCGACGAAGAAGAAAATGGTGCTCCATTCCACCTCGCTCAGTACTTGATGTACATCCACTCGACTAACCAGCAGCAGGATAATCGCGCCAAACATGGCAATCGTCCCAGCCTCCAGATGCAAGATGCCGTGCAGCAGGAAGCCGACGAGCGTCAAGCTGAGTACCGCAAGCGAGTGCCGGAGAAGCCGTCGGTCACCGATTTGAGCAGTATCACGAGCCTCGGCCAGCGCCGCGCGTTCCTGTGTTGAGGGCATCCCGAGACGTCCGCGTCGCCCATAAATTACCCAGAAACCGGCTACGGCCAACACCAGCAAGATGAGTACGAGCGGCGCCAGATTCGTGAGGAACGCGACAAAGTCCAGTCCGGTCGCACTGCCGATCAGGATATTCGGCGGATCTCCGATGAGCGTCGCCGTTCCACCAATGTTGCTGGCGATGACTTGAGCGATGATGAACGGACGCACATCGAGCCCGAGGTCATCACAGATCGCAAAGGTAACCGGGATCATCAGTAAAATGGTCGTCACGTTATCGAGAAAGGCGGAGGCAGTGGCTGTCACCAGTACAAAGCAGAGCAACAGCAACCAGGGATTGCCGTCTACCAGAGCAGCCGTACGCCAACCGAGGTAGCGAAAGACGCCGGTGCGTTTCAGAATGTTGATGATAAGCATCATCCCAATCAGGAGCGCCAGGGTGTTGAAGTCGATGGCGGCCACTGCCTCTTCCTGGCTGAGCACGCCTGCGGCGATCATGACCGCGCCTCCGGCCAGGGCTACCATTGTTCTGTCCAGCCGTTCGCTGAGGATGACCGCATAGGTTGCCAGGAATATCAGGGTCGCAATCGTCAACTCGGACATGGGTCCTCCGCACACAAAAAAAGACTGCCAATTGGCAGTCCCCCCCAGAGCTGTGTTGGTACGGGCGACACAACACCCCCGGATTCAGGTCGAATCCACTGATACGATGAAGTATAGCGTAGCGCGATGAGTGGGTTCTACTATGGCCGCATCATCGTCTGGAGTTCCTTTCGGAAGAACCGCAGGACGATGACATCCCCAGCAATGAAAAGTGAAAGATGGCGTCTATCATCGCAGTAAGGGAGTGAGATTGTTCGTATTCCGACAGATTTGGAGCCTGCCGAAGCGCAGAACCTCCACTCCCCCTTGAGCTGCTGGAGACGGCAGCCATACACGCGCAAGCATTCCGAACGCAGCAACAAGGTGAGCGTTCGAGTCCCGCTATTCGCACTACCTAAATTCGCCTCGCCGGCGCCTTCTTGAATCTCGCACCAGCAATCTCCGAGATTGGAGGTACGCAATCGGCGTAGCGGTCGACCTGGTGCGCGCCCAGCGGCGCCCTGCCGCGCTGGAGCGATTACTACGCCGATATCGTTCGGTCGATCGATCGAGAGGTGGCTGGCCGTATACATGACCACGATCGCCGCGGCGACCGGTACGGCGTTGTCAGAGTGAGCAATCTGGATGCGTCGTCGGAGCATTGATCTCACCAACACGGTCGTACTGATAACCGGCAGTTCGCGGGGATTTTGGCGCGGCGATGGCCGAGGAGTTTGCCCGCCAGGGGATCGCCAGCACCTCCGATCCGAATCGGGAGATACCGAGTGGCGTGCCCGCTCCAGGTCATCTTCATCGCGCCACCTCCGGCACCGGCCATTAGCACGCCGAGCCAGGAACGCTCTAGATCACTTCAAATACACCTGTGGGATTTTGTTCGGCACATGAAAGCAGTTGGTGTAGCTCATAGGCGCCTTCGCTCGTTTCGCCACCGAAGCGCCGGTCGGCCGCTGCCACCAATTCTCGGAGGACGGGCATCACCGTTTCGACCCGCTTGCCGTCAAGGCGCGCTTTGAGATCGGTTCCGAGTTCGTTCACGTACTCGTCGCCGATCGCGATCGTCTTGTCCTGCTCATCACGAATCGCCTGCGTAATCCGAATATTCATGTCGAGACTCCTGAAATCGCGTCGCCATCGGGGGTTCAATCTACCGGGGCAGCGCCGCGGGCGAGAATCAACCTCACCCGCGGTCATCCGATCGTACTGGCGACTGGTCGTTAAGTTCCGGACCGAGCTACGGATGTTCTTCGATCGAGCCGCGCCAGCCGCCAGTCGGGAAGCCACGCTGTTCGACGAATTCCTTGAAGCGCCGTAGGTCACCTTCAACCTGTCGGTCAACGAAGCCGAGCGAGTTGCCGATCTTCTCCGTTGCACTTTGGGGCTCATAGCCCATCTGCAGCGTCACCTCAGTGCTATCGGGCCCGAGCGAGCGGAAGGCGACGACTCCGTCGTTCGGCGCACCGTCAGTGCTGGTCCAGGCGATGCGCTGATCCGGTACTTGCTCGGTAATTTCGGCGTCCCACTCGGTTTGCTTGCCGCCGATCTCGGCACGCCAGTGAAGTCGTTTGTCATCCAACTGTTGCACTTCCTGGACAGCCTCCATGAACTTCGGAAACTCCTCGAACTGCGTCCATTGGTCGTACGCAACGCGGACCGGCACGTTCACGTTTATCGACTTGGTAACGCTTTCCATTGATTCCTCCTTGAAGGTAAATAGAACGGTCGTGTCGTATCGCCTTACCTCGGCGACGCAAGAGTCACGCCGTGCCAGCGAGTCACAACACTTATGCAAGAGTCAGGCCGTGCCGGAACGGCACGCGTCACGAGCGCGGCATTGGGCCATCCGAGCCACGTGAGACGTTGATGGCCCGAATTGGTCAATCGGGCATCAAACAGACTGCGCTATTCCAATGGCGGAGAAGAGAGAGGTTAGGGGATCCGATATTTCATGGTCTTGACGTGCCAGCCCGGCATCATCGGCGGCGACCAGTCAAATTCACCGATCGTGACGGCGCCCATGCGCAGATAAAAACCTTCGGCATTCGGGTCGGAATCGATCTTCAATTCGTCGACGCCAAACTGCTTCGCGGTCTCGACCGCATGTTCCCACAGAAGCCGGCCAAGCCCACGACCGGTCGATCCTGCGTCGACCATCATGCGCGAGAGTTCCATCTCGGGCGCGCCACCCCGCAGAACGTACACGCCGGCGACGCGACCATCGACCTCGACCACGTTGGTGATCATGTCGCGAATATGCTCTGGTTCGATGATGATATCTTCCAGGTTCCAGGCCATGAATTCGTCGGGGTAGTCCCACGTTCCTTCTACCGAACGAATAACCAGTGCCGTCAACGCGACATGCTCGCCGTCACGGGCCGGGCGGATATTGATTGTTTCAACCGGATCCGGCTCCATAGTAGGTTCGCTCCCATTAACAAACGACGGCACGAAATCGCCGGACGATCGCGCAATAATACGGAACGCGATCGTCCGGCGTCACGCCTGTCGATGGGTTAGGAATTCGCCAGCGCGTGATTAACGGCGGCTGTCGCCTGGCGCAGCGCGTCGCGGACGCGATTCCGTTCACGCATCAGCTTGATGCGCAGCGGATTGCGCTCGTCATCCGGCAACGCTCCCAACTGCTCCACCGAACGCAATCCCGGCACCGGCTTTGAACCGAGCGCCAGGTCCTGCTCGTAGGGCCCGTTCTGGGTGTAATTGATCGGGATGAGCAGCCGGCTCAGCTTCATCTGGCACCCGTTCAGGACGCTCGCCTGCTCGTCAGTGGCGGGCTGAGCGCATCGAGCCTGGAAACGCTTGGTCGCTTCGACCAGTGCGTCGGCATCGGCGATGACGGCGCTCAGATCGAACGCGCCGCCGGCGCTTGCGACGATCTCACCGAGCGCGTCGCGGATCTCCTGAGCCGAATGCGCTTGGTCAAAGGGCAGAATCTGATCCGAGGCGAGTCGGTAGACAACTCCCAGCAATATCTGAGCATCGCGCGCCAAATATGATGGTTCGATCTTGTCGAGTGTGTCATCCGGCGTATGCCACCACCAGGCGGTTCCGCCGCGCCGTGGTCGGCCACCCGAGAAACCGGCGCTCATATCGGCCTGCGCGTCGTCCGCCGGTGCCTGTGACGAGAGCCCACAGAAGAACGACGGTACCCCAACGCCCCAGAATGACTGATCGCCGAGGCGGCCGATCCGCCGGTATTCCAGTTCTTGATCGGTGAGCGCCTCAATTACATCGCGCGCCAGGCCGTGCGTTTCGGCCATCGTCGGCGCTTCGCTCAGGATCGTCGCGTTAATCGCACCCGGTCCGTCGATGTTGACGTTCGCCACACAGTGATCACGCAAATCGAACCAGAATTCGTCGGCGTACCAGGTCGATGTGCCGTAACGTGCGTGCGAATGCCCCGACCAAAACGCCAGCTTGAGCGATCGCTTGATCGCATCGCGATGGTTGTTGATGATGCGACCAACCTCCATCATCGAGGCGTTTGCGCTGCCGTTATCCATCGCGCCGTAATACCAGGAATCGACGTGCCCGCTGAACATCACGTACTCATCGGTCGGTTCGGCCGCGTCGATCGTCGCCACCAGCGTCGGTAACGGGCGCCAGCCGGTATCGACCTCGGTCGTCATCCGGGCGCGAACCGCCCCCTGCTTCAGCATCTCCTTCAGCCGGTTGCCCGTTGCGCTGTCGATCGACACGTGCGGAATCGTCGGCAAGAGATCGATGGTGTCGGTTGTGGGACTGCCCCAGACTGGTGAGAGGATCATCTCGTGAATCTGATCGCCGCTGATGCTGATGACACCCGCCGCACCGTGTCGCTCGGACGGTCCAACCTTCGGAGGTCCTGCCAGTCCATCGGTGAGGACGAACTTGCCGCGTGCATCGATCCCCGCATAGCCCGCATCGTTTCCCGCGCCGGCATACACAATTTCCGCTTCGATTCCCTGTTCGGGAGTCGTTGTCGAGAACGAATGGGTGATACAGGTGAGCGCTTCGCCGCCGTCGACCAGCGTCAATGACGCCTTCCCGGGCAAGCTCACGAGGCAGACCGTCGAATAGCGCTCGGTCGGTATACCGAAGCCGTTGAGCGTCTGCTCGATATAGTCAAACGATTTCCGTTCGTCTTCGCTGCCGGACGAGCGGACCCATTGCGCGATGTTCGTGTTGAATTCCATTAACTGATCGGCTGAAACCTCCGCCAACAAACCGCGCGCGTGCTCAGACAACACGCCATCCTGCATTGCCATGACGTCGCCTTTCATCTCACAAACCGGATATTGACACGGGAAATGATCGACGTTTGACGGCACCGTCCCCGCAAGTGTTCCCGTCGAGATTGTCACTCATCCCGCCTTCAGGATCATCGCACGGGTGCGGCGGGCTCTTCAACAGATGGGGTGCCGCCCGGCGGTTGCCGTGACGGATTCGTTTGTCGTCGACGATGCCGTCGGACGTGCTCTTCGTGGTATATCGTTCTTTGCGGTGGTGTGATATTGTAGCCGCCGATCGGAGCTTCTTCGCGCTGCGGCCAATGAAACGGAAAGGGTGCGACGCAGGCCGTGGTGACCGTTACGTTCTGGCGTTGACCCTTCCTTTCGCGGACAAGCAAACATGGGCGCTTCAGGCCGGCTCGTCGCGACGCGGCATACGTGCCGGTCACGCTCAGTTATGGTAATTGTTGTCGGGAGGAACTCCGTTGGAAACGAACGCACTCCACGTACACATTTGCCTTATCGACGAGAACGCCGGGCATCCGCCGGAAGCGCTCTGGTTGGTCATAGCGGACAAGCTCGCAGCAGGTTTTCGCTGCGTCTGTTTGATCGCTGCCCAAGATCACGTGACGTTTCGTCAGACGTCGGTTGACGCAGGAATCGACGTCGATCATTGGCGTTCCAGCGACGCCCTCGTCTATTCGTTCCTTGACGAACTCCTGGCAGGCAACGCTGATCCCACAGAAACAATCGGGAATCTCGTTCTCCGTGACTCCGCCTTTGCCCATTCGGCCGGATTTGCCGGCGTCCTTTTCTGGCTCGACATGAACGCGATCCCGCCGGGATCTGTCTCGCCGTCCCACATCAGCGACCTGCTGCAAAATGCCGATCGCCCCGGCGAGATTAGCGTCGTCTGCGCGTTTGATCGCGCCAAATCACGACCCGAACAACTCCTCCAAACGCTCCATCAGCACCCCTTCGTCTATCTCGAACGTCGTCTCCAACGCAGCCCTTTGTATGACGCACCGAAGCTGCCCGGCGAGCAAGACCGGCCCGATGAAATACTCGACCAGGTCTTGCGTCAGCTGCGTGCAACCGATGATTCCGCGTCGAACGTGAGCGTAGCCGATGACACCACGCTTCTGGATGCGATTCCTGATCCCTTCTTTGTCATCGACAACCAACAACGACTTGTTTACGTCAACGCCACGGCGCGGCGAAACTGGTCCCGCTGGACGGAAGATTTGCTTGGGGTGCAGCTCTGGGAAATCTTCCCGGACGCCGTCGGGATATTCGGATACGACCAGATCCAGCAAGCGCTTAAGGATCGAACACCCAGACAGTTCGAGATCGAGTCTAGTTATCTTGGGTACTGGGCCGAAGTGCGGGTTCTCCCATTTCATGACGGACTCGCGATTACCTATCGCGACATTAGTCAGCGCAAGGCGACCGAGGCGGCGTTGGCGAAACGCGGGCGACAGCAAGCGGCGGTCGCGGAACTCGGACGACAGGCGTTGAGCGATCTCGATTACGATCACCTCTTACGTGAAACAGCCGCCGCCGTGCGAGACACGCTCGATGTTGATTATGTCCATATTCTGGAACTCGACGAGAAACGGTCGTGGCTGCGGCTCGTGGCCGGTCTCGGCTGGCAAGAGGGTGTAGTCGGAAATCTGCTCGTCGATACCGGCACAGCTTCCCTGTCCGGTTTTACCCTCATCGTCGGCGAACCGGTGACCGTCGAGGATCTCACCCAGGAAACGCGCTTCCGCAGTCCCCAGTTCCTCGTCAACCATGGTGTACGCAGCGGCCTCAGTGTCGTTATCGGTGATCAGGCCGGGCAGTACGGCGTTCTTGGTGCGTTTACGCGCGAGATGGTGCGCTTCACGCAGGACGACGTTAATTTCTTGCAGTCGGTCGCGAATATTCTCGCCACGGCATACGATCACAGTCGCTCCGACCGCCTTCTCCGTCACTATGCCGCGATCGTCCTGTCGTCCGAAGATGCCATTATCGGTGAATCGCTCGACGGCATCATTACGAGCTGGAACGAAGCCGCGCATTTGATGTTCGGATACACCGAAGATGAAGCGCTTGGGCAGCCGGTTACGATTATCTACCCGCCTGATGATTACGCCGGAGCCTACGAAGTTCTCGAACGCATCAAACAGGGCAACCGTATCGAACAGATGGAAACGGTCCGGCACCGAAAAAACGGCGAACTATTTGATGCATCCATCTCGGTCTCGCCGATTCGGGATCCCAGCGGGCGGATCGTTGGGGCGGCCAAAATCGAACGCGATATCTCCGATCGGACACGCGCCGAAGCCGAACGCCGTGCCAGCGAAGATCGACTACAACTTGCGCTGGACGCCGGTAACATGGGAGCCTGGGACTGGGAGATCGCCAGCGGCACGTTGGATTGGTCTCCCAACATGGTCGAGATGCATGGCCTGCGACCGGACGACTTCACCGGCCGCTTTGAAGATTTCTCGGATCGGATCCATCCAGACGACCGCGACCGTGTTCTGAAGCAGATACAAGCCGCGCTGCAGACTGACGGCCTCTTGCACACCGAGTACCGTAACCTGCGACCCGACGGCTCCGTGCAGTGGCTCGAAGCGCGAGGTCGCGTCTCGCGAGGTCGCCTCGGTCAGCCGGACCATATGAGCGGCGTGTGCATCGACGTGACCGAGCAGATCCGGTTGCGCCAGCAAATCGCTCGTTTTGCCGCCGCGACGGTCGCCGAACGCGATCAACTGCAGCAGGTGATCGATGTCATACCCGAAGGCGTCGTCATCATCTCCGTGGATGGCCAGATCGGGATGAGCAATGAGGCTGCGCGCGAAATCTGGGGCGACCAACTCTCGAACATTGATGTTCACGCGCAGGTCGCGGACGAAGGGCCGCCCAACCCGGCTGGCCCTTGTCGTTTCGCCGATCTCCCCGTCTGGCGTTCGATCGTCACCGGGGAATACGTGCTCAGCCACCAGATCACGGTGGAACGCGCAGGAAGGGCTGAATCGATTCAGCTCCTGTTCAACAGCGCTCCGCTCCGCGATGATCGCGGGCAAATCACGGCGGCCGTCACCACGTTCCAGGATATAACCACCATCAAGGACTTCGAACGGCAAAAGGACGAGTTCTTGCAGACGATTTCGCACGACCTCAAGAATCCACTGACGTCCATCAAGGGCAATGCCCAACTGCTGAGACGACGTACACAGTCGATCACGGCCGGCCTCATCCCGGTCGTCGAACGGATCGAGGCGTCATCGGACCAGGCCACCGCGCTCATCGAAGAACTCCTCGATATCACTCGTCTGCAAATGGGCCGGCCACTCGATTTGGTGCGGAAGCCGACTCCGGTGAACGAGTTGGTGCGCCGCACCGTCGACGAGTTCCGCGTGACATCCGATGGACATCGATTCCGTATCGTGTCGGACCAGGAGATGATCGTTGGCTCGCTTGATGAGCATCGCATCGCTCGGGTCTTGTCGAACCTCATCTCGAACGCGGTCAAATACAGCGACCCCAGCAATGAGATTCTGATCACGATCTCAGTGCCGGAAATCGACGGCGACTGGCTCGAAATCAGCGTGCAGGACCACGGGATCGGCATACCGGCGTCTGATCTATCACGGCTCTTCGAACGTTTCCGACGCGGCTCCAACGTCGAGGGGCTGATTCGCGGTTCAGGTTTGGGGCTGGCAAGCTCGAAACAGATCGTCGAGCAGCACGGCGGAACAATAACCGTTCAAACCGAGGAAGGGCGCGGTTCAACGTTCACCGTCCGCCTGCCGCTTGCGGCGCTCTCGGAACCCGAGGAGCGCCAGACATCGAGCTAGCCTCGCATCTCTCCGATGAACGTCACCATCGCCGCACCCGTTTTGATGCCGTTGATGAATCGATCGAGCTCCATGTTCTCGTTCGGTGCATGATTCGATTCATCAGCATTGGCATAGGGCACCCCGAATGCCGGCATTTGTAGTACTTTCGTGAAAACGTAATTCGGCAGGCTTCCGCCCGCGGTCGGCTCCAGAATCGGCGCCTCACCGTGCACGGCCGTCAGCGCCCGGATGATCGGCGCCGCGTAGGGAGAATCAAGCGGTGTCTTCGAGGGATCCATCGAACCCTGCCGGATCAGCTTGACTCCCGGCGCGTGCGCCTCAACGTGTGCCCGGATCTTCTCAAAGATGTCATCGGCCGTCTGCGATTCGACCAGCCGGATATCGCACTTGGCGAACGCTTCATGCGGTAATACCGTCTTCGAACCAGGGCCGCCGTAACCACCATGCAGACCGTTAATCGTGAATGTCGGCCACGACATCAGTCGCTCGAAGAATCCGCGTTCCAACGGTTGATCGAGGTCGGTCAGTTCGAGCGAGCGCTTCACCTCGTCCAGATCGACCTCGAGCTTCCCGAGCGCTTCTTTCTCCAGCGGCGAGAGCGGATCGACGTTGTCGTAGAAGCCGGCGACCGTCACTTCGCCCTGATCGTTCTTCATCGTCTGCAACAGGTGCACCAGCGTCCAGATCGGGTTCGGGACGACACCACCCCAGTTGCCCGAATGCAGATCGCGATTCGCACCGGTCGCCTGCAGCTCAATACTGAGGACACCGCGATTGCCGAAATTGATCGTCGAGCGCCCCGATTCATCGACCGGGCCATCGCTCGTTATCACAAGATCGGCCTTCAACAGTTCACGATTGGCGGCGATAAAGGCCGGCATCTGTGGGCTGCCGATCTCCTCTTCACCTTCGAGCAGCACCTTGACGTTGCACGGTAGCGTTCCGCGTACCGCCAGCAACGACTCGAGTGCCAGAATCTGGGCGAAGTGCTGGCCCTTGTTATCGCCGACGCCGCGCGCATAGAGCCGACCGTCACGAATCGTCGGCTCAAACGGCGGCGACACCCAGGCATCGAGCGGATCGGGCGGCTGCACATCGTAATGCCCGTACAACAGGAGCGTTGGCGCGCCTTCGGCCTCCAGCCGCTCGCCGTAGACCATCGGCCAGCCAGCGGTCGGCATCACCCGCGCGTTGAAACCGTTGTCAGTGAGCACGCCTGAAATAAACTCCGCAACCTCAGCAATGCCGACTCCATGCGCGCTGATGCTCGGCCGTCGCACGTAATCGATCAAGCGCTCGATAAACGCCTCGCGATGCGCATCGATATGGCGGAATACGCCCGCCAGCTCCTGACTCTCATCTGACATCTTGCATCCCTTCACGATCACCTCCGCAGGGCATCATCGCCCGGCAGGCCGGCCGCTCCCCGCGCGCCCGACCGGATCAGTCTGCGAAGCAAGCCATCGGTTGTCAATGATCGACCTCCCGTCGATCCGTCACGCACCGATCTGTGCTGCTACCGCTGAATGCGACTGCCTGGCCGGTCGTCCGGTCGCTTCACGTCCCGAATTTCGGCATCGTCGGCGTAGATAACAGGGTCTGACGGGGATATGTCGTCAGTGTAGTTACCGATGCCCCAGTGGACGTTATCCGCCAGAGCGGTTTGCACGTGTTCGACGTTGAAGAGCAACACCCCATCCTGCCAGATCGTAATCCGCCCGCTGTTGTCGGTCGCACGGCGCAAGTAAGCGGTCACTTGCGTCCACCGATTCGGCTTGACGTTGAGATGGTTGAGCGGCGCGTAGCTCGTTCGCGTAATCGCGTCCCACAGGTAGAAGAACATCGAGCCATCCGTGCGATTGCCGATGTTCAGCACCCAGGTTGGATCACTCTCCGCGCTGAGCGATTTGAACTGGAAGACGTTCCACCAGGCGGCCGGTTGATAGTTCCGCGGAAAGTCGAGCCAGACGCTGTAGTAGCCCTCCACCGGATTGTCGTGCCAGCGAAGGATCCGAGCAGCCTGGGTCGTGCCGCTGGCGTCGGTGATCGTCATCTTGAGCGATGCCGAACCACTATGCGCGACATCATGCGAGATCGCGATCTCTCCGGTCCCGGTATTGAATACGGCATCGCCGAATTGCCCGTCGGTCCATTGGTCGAGGTTACCGGTCTCTTGATCGGCCATCCAGAGGATGTCGCCGGGGGGCGGTGGCGGGTGAAATCGCTTGATTCGTCGTCCCCCGTTCGTAACGAGCAAAAACGGCACGCCGACGAGAATAACAACGATGAGGATGAGCAGATATCCTCGCTTCGATCTGCCGGCGTCCAGAGCTCGTTTCACCATTCACCTGCTCGATCAACGGTTTAGGCGCTCGACACGTCAACACGCCCCGGCTCATAGTGGCCCCGCTATTCGCCGAACGCCAAGGGACGTTAGACCCAGATTTCGTCATGCATGCACCGGCGCCATCTCCGCCAGCAACGGTCGGAGGGTCGCGAAGTCCTCACACTGACGAATGAGCGAGCGATGGAGTTGCGCACGCGGACTCGGATGGTACATGCCAACCACGACACGCTCCCCCCATCTGAACGGTTTGGCGACATCGCGGCGCAACTCGGTCTCATGCGGTTCGATGAGCGCCAGCGCTTTGAGCGCGACTACGCCGAGCGTGATGATCAGCGACGGATCGACCAGTTCAACCGTGCGGCGGAGAAACGGCGAGCAATTGCGGATCTCGCGCATCGTGGGGGCAGCGTTTCGACCGCGAGGATCTCGTGGGTTGCAGAGAACAGCGTTCGTGATGAACAGATCCTCACGATCGAGCCCGGCCATCTCGAGCAACTGCTGGAAGTTCCTACCCGATTGATCGCCGGAGAGTGGAACCCCGGTACGTGCCGCCCCCAACCGACCCGGTGCCTCAGCCACCACCAGGATTCGCGCGGTCAGATGCCCATTGGCCGAGCTGAGCACCGCGCGACAGTCCGCCATCCGCGCGCAGGCACGGCAACTGCCGGCCTCGGCCTCGAGGTGCGCGAAGGCTGCTGTCGCGCCGGTGGGCCTACTCAATATCGTGAGCCCAGGTAATCAGGCCGGGGATGAACGGCGTGACGAGGTCGAGATGTTTCGGGACGACGCGCACGGTCAATCCATGTTCACCGCTCGACCCATCGGCCGTCAGGCGCACGCGGTAGACGAGCAGACCGTCAGCCGCCGGTCCGGACGGCTCCATTGGCAACACCTGACCGCGGTCCAGCGTTCGATCGCCGTTCAAGCTCCCGGTGTAGAGTTGCACGCTCAGATCTTCCGGCCGCAGGCTTCCGGCGCGTAGCCGCGCGGCAACATCGAACGATTGACCGGAATGAAGCGTCCCGGTACCGTTCGCTTCCACTGAGACGATCTCGATCTCCGGCCAGTGTTCGGCGATGTTCGCGCGCCAGCGGGCTAACTCCCGGCTTTCGCACAGCTCGTTCTCCATAAAGCGCTCGAAGCGTTCAATCGCCGGTCGATAGAACGCCTGGTAGTACTGCCAGACCATCCGGTGCGTGTTGAAGACACCGCTCAACTGACGAATCGAGGAGCGCATCTGAGCGATCCAGTCACGCGGCAGGCCGTGCTTGTCGCGCCGGTAGAAGGTCGGGATCACCACGCGTTCCAGTAGTTCGTACAGATCTTCGGAGTCCGCCTGGTCATGAAGGTCGACCGAGATATACGGCAGATTACGGCCGATCGACCAACCGATCGAGGGAAGATCGGGAGCGGCATTCGCCCAGGCTTCCGCCCACCAGCCATCAAGCGTGCTCATATTGAGCACTCCATTGGCTGCCGCCTTCATGCCACTCGTCCCGCTCGCTTCCATCGGCGGACGTGGTGTGTTCAGCCAAACGTCGGATCCCTGCACCATCTGTGAGGCGACGGCAATGTCGTAGTCTTCGAGGAGAACGATGTGCCGTCGGAACGGCTCCTGGCTCGAGAGCGCGTAGATCTGGCGGATGAGCTCTTTACCCTGGTCATCCCGCGGGTGCGCTTTGCCGCCGATAATGATCTGCAGCGGGCGTTCCGGATCGGTCAGGAGTCGTTCGAGTCGGGCCGGATCGCGAAAGAGCAACGTCGCCCGCTTGTACGACGCGAAGCGCCGGCCGAAGCCGATCGTCAGCGCGTCCGGACGCAGGATGTCGTCAGCCGGCGTGACGCGATGGCGAACGACGCCGCGTCGCTCACGTTGCCACTGCAGACGCTCACGCGCATAGTCGACAAGGCGATGGCGTGCCTCTTCGTGCGCCGCCCAAATCTCGGCGTCGCTCACCTGGTCGATGCGATCCCAGAGCGTGGCGTCCGCCGGTTCACTGCGCCACGCTTTACCCAGATGCCGATCATAGAGCGCACCCATCTCGCGACCGACCCAGGAGTTCAGATGCACGCCATTCGTCACACGACCGATTGGCACCTCATCGACCGGCACACCTGGCCAGAGTGCGGCCCACATCCGTCGCGTGACTTCGCCGTGCAACTCACTCACGCCATTGCTGAAGGCGGCAAGTTTGAGCGCCAGGATCGTCATGCAGAAGGCTTCGTTGTCGTCGTACGGGTTCTGGCGGCCGAGCGCCAGAAAATCGCTGAGCGAAAGCCGGAGCGACGCGACGTAGTCGTTGAAATAGTGATTGATGAGATCGGGAGCAAAATAGTCGTGCCCGGCCGGCACCGGTGTATGGCTGGTGAAGACGAGTCCCGACGACGCGGCCTCGCGCGCCGCATCGAATGAAACGTCGTGCGTCTCCATCAACTGTCGAACGCGTTCGAGTCCCAGAAACGCGGAGTGTCCCTCGTTCATGTGATAGACCGACGGCTCGATGTTGAGCAGTTGCAATGCACGGAAGCCGCCGATACCGAGCACGATCTCCTGCTTGATGCGTGCATCGATATCGCCACCGTACAGCTTGTCGGTGATCCGACGATCGTCCGGCTGGTTGAGCGGCGTGTTCGTATCGAGCAGGTAGAGCGAAATGCGGCCAACCTGAGCGTGCCAGATATTTGCGTACACCGTTCGGCCCGGCATCTCGACCTGAACGTGCAACGGCTCTTCACCGTTACCCAGGACTGGCGACAGCGGCAGCCGCGCAAAATCGTGCTGGCTGTACAGTTCCTGCTGCCAGCCGGATTCACTCAGCAACTGATGGAAGTAGCCCTCCTGATAGAGCAAACCCACCCCAACCAGCGGCAGTCCGAGGTCGCTCGATGACTTGAGATGATCGCCCGCCAGCACACCGAGTCCACCAGCGAAGATCGAAAGACATTCGGTGACACCGAACTCTGCCGAAAAATAGGCAATCTCCGGCGTACTGGTCGCGCCATTCGAGCGACCATACCACGTCGACCGCGCGCGCATGTATTCACTAAGCTGGTGCTCGACGTCGGCCAGGCGGTCGAGAAAATCAGGATCGTTCGCCGCCGCGTCGAGCCGTGCTTGCTCGATTTCATCCAGCAGCAGAATCGGGTTGTGTTCGGTGCGTTGCCAGAGTTTCGGGTCAAGATCGACAAAGAGTGAACGAGCCTGATCGTTCCAAACCCACCAGAGATTGAGCGCCAGACCTCGCAAAGATCTCAATTCCGGAGGAATCCTGGGGACAACGCGAAACGTCCGTATCGCCTTCATAAGCTGCCATTTATTCCGATCATATCGTCGCGAACCACGCGAAAGCTCAAACTGTGCGGCGAGAGCGAGGCGTCGACGCTATTCCTACAAGACACATTCGGTGCATAGGATAACAATTACGAGCGCGAGCGTCCGAAGTGTACGGCTGCCCGTCTGTGATCCTTCGTGGCAAAATCAGAGCAGTCGGGTTCGCGCGGCGAGGCCATGCTGTCCGCTTAATGCGATATCGAATGGAAACGGTTGCCCGCGACGGAGGGGAAAAATGGCGTCGATAGCTGCATTGTTTAAGGCGTACGATGTTCGAGGCGTCTATCCCACAGAGATCAATCCATCCATCGCATACCTGATCGGTCGCGCGTTCGTCGCGTATCTCCGTCCGGCCGATGTCGTCGTCGGTCGCGACATGCGGCTCTCGTCCCCGGCGCTCGCCAGCGCGTTGATCGACGGCATCCTCGACGAGGGCGCCAACGTCTGCGACATCGGACTCGTCAGTACCGACAGCCTCTACTTCGCCGTCGGCAAGTACGGCTTCCCGGCGGGAGTCATGGTAACCGCGTCGCATAACCCGTCCGAATACAACGGCTTCAAGTTTTGCCGTGCCGAGGCGCGTCCGCTGAGCATGGACGAGGGAATCGGCGAAATCCGCGATCTGGTGATGCAAAACACGTTCGGACAGCCGAAGACGCGCGGCAAGCTCTCTACCAAGAATATCCTCCCGAATTTCGCTGAACACGTCCTCTCCATGATCGATCCGAGCGTCGTCAAGCCGTTGACGATCGCGATTGACGCGGGGAACGGCATGGCGGGCAGGATCGTACCGGAAGTGTTCAAACACCTACCGGTCAAGCTCATTCCGCTCTACTTCGAGCTCGACGGGCGCTTCCCGAACCACCCCGCAAACCCGATCGAACCCGAGAACACGCGCGTGCTTGGCGAGACGATACGAGCGGAGGGCGCCGACTTCGGCATCGCCTTCGACGGCGACGCCGATCGGATGTTCATTCTCGATGGCGAAGGCACTTTCGTAGGCGGCGACATGATTACAGCGCTCGCCGCGAAGTCGCTCCTGCGCAAGCATCCCGGTAGCGCAATCGTCTACAACTTGATCTGTTCACGCGCCGTGCCGGAAACGATCGAACGCGAAGGCGGCGTCGGCATCCGCTCACGCGTCGGCCATTCGTTCATCAAGGCGCTCATGCGCCGGCACGATGCCGTCTTCGGCGGCGAGCATTCCGGCCACTTCTACTTCCGCGACAACTGGTACGCCGACTCGGGCATCATCGCTGCCCTGACGATCATCGAACTCCTATCGCTCGAAGGCGTCGGCATCGCCGAGGCGCTTAAACCCCTTGACCACTATGTTCGCTCCGGCGAAATCAATTCCGAAGTCGAAGATCAACAGTCCGTGTTGGCCGAACTCGAGCGCGTCCACGCCGGTGCAATGCTCGACTATCTCGACGGACTGACGATCAGCTACCCCGACTGGTGGTGTAACGTGCGCGCCTCGAACACGCAGCCGCTGCTGCGGCTGAACGTCGAAGCGAGCAACACCCCGCAACTCTGGGCCAAGACAAGTGAGCTGTTGCAGATCATCCGGGGCGAAGCGTGACAGGAACCGAGCAGCGCACGACGACGCCCCCCGCAGCCGGCACCCCGATCGATATCGTAAAGCTCCGGCCCGATAGCAGCGAGGCGATTCGCTACCCCGGCGAGGTGATATCGTCGCCGGACGGCTGGATCGCGACGCGTGCTCCCTGGGGCCAGCGACGCATGGATCTCGGCTACCTCATCTTTGAACCGACCGACATCTTCCTCGAATTCTTCTCCACGGTCGAACCGCTGAACGTCTTTGCCAATTTCACGGAGGACGGCACGCTCAAAGGCTGGTACTGCAACGTCACACGCCCGAGCTGGGTGCAGGGGAACGCGGTCTATTGGCACGACCTCTATATCGACATCATCGCCTATCCGGACCGCGACGACGTGCTGGTGCTCGACGAAGACGAACTAGCCGCGTCCGGCGTCGAAGCCTCTGACCCGGCACTCTATCAACTGATCATGGCCGGACGAACGCGACTCCTCGCGATGGTCGCGGAGAACGCGTACCCTTTCACCATCCAGGAGCTACCCGAATAGCGAAATGTACGGCCACGAGCTAACCCGATGGCGGCTGGCCGATTGCGGTGAAAACCGATCATTTGTTCTGCTACACTAGTGGCCTGATTCGGGGTGGGAAGAGAGGATGCGATGTCAGGCTTGCGCATTACGCGGGACGAAGCCCGGGCGATGTCGATCATCGCGCAGGGGCTCGATGAGCGACCCAAGAAACAGGCAACCAAAGAGCAACTCATCGAAACGATCCGCCGCATTGGCTGCTTACAGATCGATACGATTTCCGTTGTCGCGCGCAGCCATTACGTCGTGCTCTGGAGCCGTCTCGGGAACTACGATCCGCAGGCGCTCGACGAACTCCATTATCCTGATCGGCAGATCTTCGAATATTGGGGACACGCAGCCTCCTTCCTGCCGATCGAACTCTATCCATACATGCGTCGCAAGATGCTCCAACGTCGCGAAAAACCGCACGAGTGGACGGTCGAGAACGCGGCTGTGCTGGAGCACGTCATTGAGGCGATCCGGGAGCACGGACCGATCCATTCCGGACATTTCGAGCGACCGAACAAGGAAGAAAAGGTTGAACCGTGGTCGTGGTACGGCGGCAAACCGACCAATATCGCCTTTGATGTGCTCTGGCTGAACGGCACGCTTGGTATCGATCGGCGTGTCAATTTTCAGCGCTATTACGACCTGAACGAGCGCCTCTTCCCCGATCTACATTTCGGCGATCTGCCGGACGAGGACGAAGAACGTCGTGTGCTGGCGACGCGGGCCGTCGAAGCAATGGGCGTCGCGCTGCCGAGCTGGCTCAACGATTATTTCCGCACCTACTGGGGCGTACGCGGCCATAACTCGCCGAAGCCGCAGACGATTCTGGATGACCTGGCCGAGCGAGACGTCGTGTTTCCGGTTGAGATCGAAGGACTTGGCCAGGCCTATATCGCCGAGTCACGACGCTGCGTGCTCGATGAGGTGCGGGCCGGCCGGCGACCGGTGCGCACCGTCTTTCTCTCCCCGTTCGACAGCCTCATCTGGGATCGGACACGCACCTCCCAGCTCTTCGATTTTGAATACCGCATCGAGTGCTACACACCGGCGGCCAAGCGTATTTACGGCTATTTCACGCTGCCAATTCTCGATCAGGGGAAGCTGATTGGACGGCTCGACCCGAAGGTCGACCGCAAAACGAAGGTGTTCCGGATCAAGGCGCTGCATCTGGAGCCGGGAGTGCGCGTGAGCAAAGCGCGCGCCCGCCGTATTCTGAGGACGGTGCGCGACTTCGCGACATTCCACGAAGCGACGGTCTCGATTATCGAGGCGGGACCGCCTGAACTGATCGGTCGATACGAGGTCTAGCTGATGCCACTCACCGGATCGCTAGCGGAAGCGATAGGTGATGCGACCGCGTTCGAGATCGTACGGGGAGAGTTCCAGGCGAACCTTGTCGCCGATGATGATGCGGATGAAATTCTTGCGCATCTTGCCGGAGGCATGCGCCAGTACCTTGTGCCCGTTTTCCAGCTCGACGGTAAACATGGCGTTCGGCAGGGCCTCGACAACAGCCCCTTCGGCCTGAATCATGTCAGATCTTGCCAAGCGATGGTCTCCTTTCGGAAGCGAAACAACTGTGTGGGTCGTGTGTTCGCATTCAATATACCGCGTCGCCGCATCCGGCGATCGGTTGGCTGCCGATTATAGACGCGTGGTTGCGTCTGCTCGACAAGCCTCGTATGATCATACCAAGAATTACGTAGATTTTGCCATACTCAAGGAACCCAATGGCGAACCTTCCACACGACGTATCAGACAATTCAGGCCACTGGCTCACCATCGACGCCGCCTGCCAGCTGCTCGGCGTCGACCAATCGACCCTGCGCCGTTGGAGCGATTCGGGGAAGGTGCCCGTCTTTCGCACACCCGGCGGTCACCGGCGATACAACGAGGAAGACCTCAAGGCGCTGCTCCAGGGTGAGGCGCGCCCCCGGCGGCGGATGAGCCGGCAGGTTCTCACCGACCTGTCGTTCTCGGCCTACGAAAGCGATTTTCTGCGCCAGGTCCGCTCGCGGCGCTGGTACCGCGCCTACAACACGCGTCAGCTCGAAGAACTGCGAGCGCTCGGGCGCAAGCTCGTCGATCTCGCGATCCGAAGCATCAGCGACCGCACCGATCACGAGCAGATCGCCGAAGAAGGCCGGGCGATCGGCCGGCGCTACGGCACGATGAGCGCCGATGCCGGCCTCTCGGCCGACGATGCCGTTGAAGCATTCCTCTTTTTCCGCTACCCGGTCATCCAAGCGATGACGCGCTTCATCGAAGAAGAGCAAATCCCGGTCAAACGCTCAGGACGCATCCACATGGAGATCAGCCAGTTCCTCGATCAGGTGCTGGTCGCCACCGTCTCCGCCCACACCGCCGCGAACGGCTAACACAGACAGCACCCCAGTGTTTATCATGGGTGGTGCTGCGCGGTTCCCTAGACGCCCGCGACCTGCCCCGAACACTCACGCCAAACTGGACTGCTGCATGCACGATATTCCCTGGCTGTCTTTGCGCCGGGTATCGGTTCGGGATCACCGCCGGAGGTACGCATTGCCTGAGTTCACGACGCTCCAGGATTTTCTCGCGAGCTGCGCGGTCGATGCCGAGGTCTTCGCGCTGCGGCCGGACTATCGCGTGCTGCTGCTAGCGGCGGGCGGACTCGTCCCTGGCCCGAGTGACGACACAAGCGACGCCCTGCTCCAAACGGCGGAACTCGCGGCCACCGAGCCGCTTCAAGACCGACCGGTCGATCAGATGCCACACGTGGCGGCCTGGCGGGACGCATACCGAGCGTTCGGCGCCAAGCCGCAACGCACGCGCAACAGTCTGGAGGCGCTCTTGCGCCGGGCGACAACCGGTCTACCGCGGATCAACCGGCTCACCGACCTCTACAACGCGATCTCGGTGCTGCATCAGGTGCCATTGGGCGGCGAAGACCTGTGCCGCTACGTTGGAGCGGCGCGACTGCTTCGTGCTACCGGACAGGAGACGTTCGACACGGTATCAGGCGGCATCGAGGTTGT
The DNA here is from genome assembly GCA_937891245.1 of uncultured Thermomicrobiales bacterium. Classification (GTDB taxonomy): domain Bacteria; phylum Chloroflexota; class Chloroflexia; order Thermomicrobiales; family Thermomicrobiaceae; genus CALAGB01. Next base: position 20,746 of record CALAGB010000463.1, read on the forward strand.
TGCGCATCCCGATCCCGGCGAAGTCATATGGTGCGACGACGCCAGCGTGACCTGCCGCCGCTGGAACTGGCGTCAGGGTCGCCGCACACAGCTCGGCGAGAACACGACAACGGCGCTCTTCATCTTCGACGCACTGGAACCGATGACCGACGAGGCACTCGCTGGCGCCGCCGATGAGTTGATTGCACAGCTGACCCGGCTCGGTCCGAACGTCAGCGTCGCCCGGCGCCTGATCGGCGATCGGCGTACACCGTGAGTGCAACTCCCGGCTAACGCACCTTGCCTCGGGCGATAATCTCCCAGTCAGCCTGCACCTCGCCATTCCGCACGACGAACATTTCGTCCTGCAGGTTGACCGTTGGGCAGACATGATTCGGGATGATTTCGAGCCGATCGCCGACTTTCAGCCCCTGCGCCTCTTCGGGCAGTTCAATCACGCCGTGCTCTTCACTGAGACGCACGATCGTCGCGTTCGGATATTCGACGACGTAACCGTGGCCCGGCTTGGATGCCGACGGATCCATCGCTAGCGTCTTGGAACCGGCGTCGATGACTGCACGATCGGGCGCCGGGCGGCTGATGACCGTCGTCAGAATGCGCAGCGCGCAACGGTCGGGACCGATCCGGCCGAACCGGAAGGCGTTGTTGTCATTGAAGACATAGGTGCCGGGGCGCATTTCGGTAATGCCGTCGATTGCCGTTGTCGAAAAGGCGGCTGGCGTAGAACCGGCACTAACGATTTCGATCTGAAAACCATTTGCGCGAAGCAGTTCGGCTGTCGCGACCAGATCCTTGCCCGCCTTTTGTGCGATCTCATCCAGTTCAGCGGCATTGGCGGCCTTCGCGACATGCCCCTCGTGCGTCATGATCCCGCGCAGGCGAATGCCAGACATGTCGCTCAGCGCCAGCGCCAGTTCCAATACTTCTTCACCGGGCGTCAAACCGGCTCGATTCAGTCCGGTGTTCACCTCAATGACGACATCGAGCGTCTTCCCGGCGTCGATGCATGCATCCGAGAGCGCCTGGGCCACATCGGTGCCGTCGACCGCGACGATCATATGCGCTTTATCCATCAGCGACAGCAGTCGCTCGATCTTCTGGGCGCCGACCACCTGGTACGCGATCAGGACATCATCAAACACGCCGGTATTGATGAGCGCTTCGGCCTCACCCAGCTTGGCACAGGTCGCGCCGATCGCACCCGCCTCGCGCTGCATCCGCGCGATCTCTGCCGTCTTATGCGTCTTCTGGTGCGGCCGCACGCTGATACCGCGCGAACGCGCATAGTCAGCCATTTTGGCGACATTCTCTTCAAGAATCTCTTGATGCACGACGAGACAGGGCGTATCGAGCGTTTCGCGGTAACCCATATTTGCGCCTTTCCCGATCGATCAGACCGGCCATTTCTTCCCGCTGGTGTCGACCCAGCGTGCCAAATCCTGACTCCTGATCGCGCCGTCCACGATCTCTTGCACTTTCATGCCATCTTCAAACGACGGGGAGCGCGACTCGCGATGCAGTACGCCGTGGGCCCAGTTGTAGGCGAGTTGTGCGAAGGGCACGACGCGCGGATCGACGCTCGCCGGAGCGTCGCTCGATAACTCCTCCGGAATCGGCAGTTCGGCAATTTGGTGCTGGTCGCGCTTGCTGCCGAAAATCTTGTTGTCGTTGCGCAGTGCCAGCATCCCGTCAGTCCCGACAATCACCACCTCGTCGCCCAGATCGATCGGCGACGTGGCACAGACATGGATCGAGCCGACCGCACCGGAACCGAATTGCAAGAGGATCGCGAAGTTGGAATTCGGCTGCTGCGCCTCAATGTCCGCGACAGCCGCCGCGGTGCGCGCTCCCGAAACAGCATGGACATCGCCGCACCACCAGCGCAACGTATCGACGTAGTCGTTGCCGAGTTGCTGAATGAGGCTCACCTTCGGCTCCAGCGGCACCATCGATCGGCTCCGCTCATAGGGCGAGCGAAAGACGGTCACGCTGATCGATTGCAGCCTGCCGACGTAACCGGAATCGATGAGCTGCTTGACACCAATCCGGGCCGGAATGCAGCGTGCCGGAAAAACGATCGATCCAAACACCTGGCCGTCGCGTGCCAGGCGATGCATGTCGCGCGCTTCGGCCGCAGTACGAGCCATCGGAGCGTCGCAGAGAATGTGCAAACCGTGCTCGACCGCCGAGATGACGACGCCGTGATGAAATTCAGCGGGAACCGCAATTGTCACCGCGTTGATTCCGGCGCGGCGAAACATCAGCCGGTAGTCATCGAAATACTCAGGAATCCGATAGCGCGCGGCGACCGACGAAGCCGAACTGCCGGCAATACCGGCAACCGCCGCCACTTCAACCAGTGGTACGTGTCGCAAACCTGGAATGTGCACGGCGGAACGGGTGGCTGTGCCAACGACGCCTACGCGGAGCGGATTGACCTGCACGAAAAACGATTCCCTCCCGAGTCCTCGCAAACCGGATCAAGTATGGGGGCCGCTCACGTGGCGCGCAACATCCGATTGCCGCGCCGCTCACACCTCGCCGGGCGGATTCTCCGGTAACACGCGTACGCGGTTCCCTTCGATGCGCAGCCGGCCCTCGATAAAGAGACGAATGGCAGCCGGATAAAGCTCGCATTCACAGGCAAAGACGCGCGCCGCCAGCGAATCGACATCGTCGTCGTCCAGGACCGGCACGCAGCGCTGGGCGATAATCGGGCCGGCATCGTACTCAGTGTTGACGAAGTGCACCGTAGAGCCGGATACCTTCATACCGGCCGACAGCACAGCCGCATGCACGCGATCGCCATAGAGCCCACGACCGCCAAAGAGCGGCAAGAGCGCCGGATGAATATTCATGGTGCGGCCGTCAAGCTCACTGGGAATGGTAATCTTCGACAGAAACCCGGCCATTACGACCAGATCAGGGGCTTCTGCGCGAAGCACTCCAACGACTTCATCGCTGAACGCATCCAGCGTCGCGAACTCGCGCCGCGGGATGATCGACAGCGGTACGCCAGCCTCACGGGCGACATCGTTCCCACGGATCCGTTTCCGTGTGCTGATGACCCGCGTAATGTCGATGGGTAAGGTGCCTTCGTCGCGGCAGCGAAGCAGGTTTCCGAGCGTGCGACCGCCACCCGAGAGCAGCACAACGACCCGCGCCTTGTGCGCGTGTTTATTGACGGGCTGATTTGGGATCATCCGCGCCACCACCTCCGCACGGCATGATACACGTTCTTTTCGTCAGACATTGCGATTGCTGGGTAAACTATGACCGTCAACCGGCCGCTCCGTGCATGCCAGTGCGAAGGAGATCATTTGCAGACCGAACAGTCGTCGAAAGCCCAGACGAGCGATACGACAGACGTGCTTCGTCCGGCAAGCCCTATCGGCCTCGATGCCGATGTCGACTCCATCGTCGTCCTCGATTTCGGTTCGCAATTCGCGCAACTCATCGTGCGTCGTACCCGTGAAGCGAATGTCTATTCCGAACTGCTCCCGCATGATGTCGCCTGGAGCGACGTTGAACGGCTGCACCCGCGCGGGATCATCCTGTCCGGCGGCCCGGCCAGCGTTTACGAACCGGGTGCGCCACAACTGCCTGACTGGGTTCTCGGATCGGGACTACCCGTTCTTGGTATCTGCTACGGCATGCAACTGCTCGCCGAGGCGCTCGGCGGCAAGGTGGCGCCGGCTAGCGATCGCGAATTTGGCGTGGCCACGATTCACGTCAGCCAACCGGACGGCATCTTTACCGATTTGCCGGACGAACTCGACGTCCTGATGAGCCACGGCGACCGCATTGAGTCGCTGCCCGATGGCTTCGTTTCACTGGCCCAGAGTCCGAATTCACCCTTCGCCGCCATGAGCCGCGACTCGATTATCGGCCTGCAGTTCCACCCCGAAGTAGCGCACACGCCGCTGGGTGGCTCGATCCTGCGCAACTTCCTCTACGATGTCTGCGGCTGCACCGGCAACTGGAGCTCCGAATCGTTCGTGCAGTCGTCCATCGAGTCGATTCGCGCCATGGTCGGCGACGAGCGCGTGCTGCTGGCGCTCTCCGGCGGCGTCGATTCATCGGTCGCTGCCGCTCTCATTCATCAGGCAATCGGCCAGCAACTCACGCCCGTCTTCGTTAACACTGGTCTGTTGCGTGAGGGCGAGGCCGAAACGGTGCAGGACGTCTTCGAGCGGCACTTCAAGATGAATCTTGTCTACGTCGATGCGACCGAGCGCTTCATGAAGCGGCTGGATGGGGTTACGGATCCGGAGAAAAAGCGGATCGCCATCGGTGATGAGTTCATCCGCGTCTTCGAGACGGCCGCTGAAGAACATGGACCGTTCAAATTCCTGGCGCAAGGGACGCTCTACCCCGATGTCATCGAGAGCGCGACCAAGATCTCGAAGACGGCCGACAAGATCAAGACCCACCACAACGTCGGCGGTCTGCCGGAAGATCTGCAATTCAAACTCGTCGAACCGCTCCGCTTCCTCTTCAAGGACGAAGTGCGGGCGGTCGGTAAAGTGCTCGGATTGCCGGATGAGATCGTCTACCGGCAGCCTTTCCCGGGGCCGGGACTCGCTGTGCGCATTCTCGGCGATATTACTCCGGAGTCGATCGAGATCTTGCGCAAGGCCGACGCGATTGTGCGTTACGAGATCGAGGCGGCAGGGCTTGGCCAGGAAGTCTGGCAGTTCTTCGCTGTACTGCTGCCGGTGCAATCGACCGGTGTCATGGGTGACCTGCGCACCTACGCTCAGGTCTGCGCCATTCGTGCCGTCACCAGTAACGACGCCATGACTGCCGAATGGGCGCGCTTGCCCTACGACCTTCTGGCGCGTATGAGCTTTCGCATCACCAACGAGGTGCGCGGCATCAACCGCGTCGTCTACGATATATCGAGCAAACCGCCCTCCACCATAGAATGGGAGTAGGTCCGCTGGCTATCACGCCGAACATGCGAATTCTCGTCGTCGGGAGCGGTGCGCGCGAGCACGCCCTAGCCTGGAAGCTGGCGCAGTCGCCGCGTGTGTCAGAACTCTTTGTCGCGCCCGGCAACGCCGGTACCGCGCACATCGCGACCAACCTGCCGGTCGCCGCGAACGACATCGCCGGATTGCTCGAGGCTGCGCGTACCAATGCGATCGACCTTACGGTGGTCGGACCGGAGGATCCGCTGGCCGCCGGATTGGCCGATGCCTTTCTTCAACAGGGCCTGACGATCTTCGGCCCGGCCGCCGCCGCCGCGCGCATCGAGAGTAGTAAAGCCTGGGCCAAGGAGTTGATGAACGCAGCCGGAGTGCCAACGGCACGTGCCGAGCGCTTCACCGATCTTCGCGCGGCTCTTGGTGCCATCTACGACGCGTCACTGCCGATCGTGATCAAGGCAGATGGCCTGGCCGCCGGCAAAGGCGTCGTCGTTGCCGGCACCCGCGACGAGGCTGACCAGGCCGTGCGTTCAATGCTCGCGGATCATCTGTTCGGTAACGCCGGGCATGAGATCCTGATCGAGGAGTTTCTTGACGGCCAGGAAGTTTCGCTGCTTGCGCTCACCGACAGCGAGGTGATCGTTCCGCTCCTCCCCGCGTGTGACTACAAGCGTGCGCTCGACGGCGACGCCGGACTCAATACCGGCGGCATGGGCGCCTACGCGCCGGTACCGCTGGTTGACGACGCCATGCTGCAACGGATCCGCCGCGAGATTCTTGAACCGACAATTGCCGAGTTCCGAAAGCGCAACATCACCTACCGCGGCGTGCTCTACGCGGGGCTCGCGTTAACCGCCTCCGGACCAAAAGTGATCGAGTTCAACTGTCGCTTTGGCGATCCGGAAACCGAAGTCGTGCTACCGCTCCTGAAGAGCGACCTCGCAGAACTGCTCGACCACTGCGCCCGGGGAGTCCTGAGCGATGCTCCGGCGCCGGAATGGGAAAGTGGCAGTTGCGTTTCGGTCATCCTGGCCTCCGGCGGGTATCCGCAGGCGTACCAGCGCGGCTACCCGATCGACGGGCTCGACCACTTGCCGGAGGGCGCCGTCGCCTTTCACGCGGGAACCGCGCTCGATGAGTCCGGACATACGATCACCAGCGGTGGGCGCGTGCTCGCACTCAGCTCACGTGGGGCGACCTTTCCCGAGGCGCGAACCAACGCCTACGCCGCCGTGGAACAGGTGACCTTCACCGGCCGTCACTTCCGCACCGACATTGCCCTCCGCGAATGCCGTTCGCGGTAACCGCCTTCACTATCCCTGGCGTTAAGCAATATCTCCGGAGCGGACATGCGCCCCGGAGATATTGCGTGGGGATGGAAGGAGACCAGCAGTCGAGTTAGGCGACGAGCGGCGGTCCGATCGAAATCCAGCCGTTGCGCACGGCGCAGAGCACAGCCTGGACGCGATCATTGACATCAAGCTTGCGCAGCACCGATGTCATATGGTTCTTGACCGTCTGCTCGGTAATGAAGAGCTCGTCGGCAATTTCTTTATTTGACAGACCCTGAGCAACGCAGTCGAGCACTTCGATCTCGCGCACCGAGAGCGGCAGGCGCGGCGCGTTCGGAAGAATGCTCTCGGAGTCATCTTCCTCGCTGTCGCCGGTCAATTGACGGAATTCCGCCAGCACGCGCCAGGCGAGTTCGGGCCGCGACAAGACCGCCGTGTTGATGATCTGCTCGCCGCGGATCACGCGCTCCAACGATTCGGTGAGATCGTTCGCTTCGATGTCTTTGGTGAGAAAGGCCGACGCCCCGGCGCGGACCGCCTCGAAGAGTCGCTCGTCATCAATATGCATCGACAGAATGACGACCTGCATGGATGGATGCTGCTTTTTCAGGATACGTGCGACGTTGAGGCCGGTGATGCCCGGAAGCTGGACGTCGATCAAGGCCAGGCTCGGCCGGTGGATATCGGCTTCGCGAATCGCTTCGTGACCGTTGGCGGCTTCCGCGACAACGGTGAATGCGCCACCCTCGTTAATCAATCGCCGGAGTCCCTGGCGGAAAAGCGGATGATCATCGACGATGAGAACGCGCTTCTCCAACGTAGATTGCCGTCGCCGTTCCATCAAATACGTCTCCTGCTCCCGACTTCCCAAACGCCAGCCAGCCAGTGCCGGTTGAACCCGTGACACGACTCGAACCGCATCACATCCCTCGCACATAACTCTAATGCCGGATGGGCTAGCACTTACATAGGTGAAAGTGGCCGGATGGGGTGGACTGAAAGTACTACGCGCTTCGGGCGGATTCCAACCTGACTTCCAGACACACCGTCACCATGCGCTTTCCCACCGTTTTGAGGGATCATAACATGTGTACGTACACTGTGTAAATACACCTCGCCTGGAGTACCGAAGGGGGAAGAGGGCGATCGTGGTCCGGTAATAAATCGGTACTATTGTCCTGGCGGAAGCCGGATTCCGAGCCACGCCAGCAGTCCGACGATCGACTTTGAATCAGAGATGTCGCCGGTGCGAATGAAGTCGATCACATCAGGCGGTGCGATAGTCTCAAGCGTCAGGTCCTCATCCGGCTCGGTCGCGGAAGGACCTGCGACGATATCCTTCGCCAGGTAGATGATCAGTTCTTCGTCTGCCCACCCGGGACTTACGTAGAACCGAACGAGTTCGGAGAGCTGTTGCGCGCTATACCCCGTCTCCTCACGCAGTTCTCGCGACGCGGTGATCAACGGGTCTTCATCCGGTTCCCGCGTACCGGCAGGAAGCTCGAGCGTCCGTCGCCGAACCGCATGCCGGTACTGCCGCACCATCACGATATCGCTGGTCGGCAGCACCGGGACGATTGCCACCGCACCCGGATGCTCGACTACTTCGCGCTGGTGCACGCTGCCATCCGGCATCCGAACCTTGTCGACCCGCACCTGAATTAACCGCCCGGAGAAGACATTCCGGCTCTCAACGACCACTTCATCCGACATCAATGCTCACCTTCCCGCAGCCAATTCATCAATTACCCGCGCCATTCGCGCCAGTGACTCTTCGAGCACGGCCTCATCGTGCGCCAGCGAAAACCCTGAGTGCCCGGGAGCACCTGCCCGGTTATAGGCATGAAAATAGACGCCGCGCTCGAGGCAACCCCGCACGAACCGAGCGTTCAGCTCATGATCATGACCGAGCGCATCGGCATAGGTGCGCACCGGCTCGCGGCGGCCGAAGTAGATGCCGAAACGCGCGCCCAGCCCCTGCACACGCACCGCCAACCCCTTCTGATCAAACAACTCTTGAAGCGCTCGATAAAACGCGTCGGCTCGCCGGCGCAACTCGGGATAAACTCCGGGCTTCCGCAACTCGTCGACGGTCGCGATCGCCGCAAGGACCGAGAGCAAATGCCCGGAGTATGTGCCGCTGTGTGCTACCGGACCACCGGGCGCTAGTTGCTCCATCAGATCGGATCGCCCCGCCAGCACCGAGAGCGGCATGCCATTCGCGATCGCCTTCGCGAAGGTGCATAAGTCGGGTGCGATACCATACATCTCCTGAGCGCCGCCGAGCGCCATGCGGAAGCCGGACAGTACCTCATCAAAGATCAGCACGGTCCCCTCAGCGCGCGTACGTGTCCGAAGCAACTCCAGAAAGCCGGGTTCCGGCGGGATGCAGCCGGCGTTATAGAAGACCGGTTCACAAATAACCGCGGCGATCTCGCCATGATGCTCGACGAGCGCTTGCTCAAACGCGTCAACATCGTTCCACGGTACGATCACGCAATCGCCGCCGTAGAGCTCCGGAACACCGCCCGACGACAGCACGACACCGGTCCCCTCTTCATCGGCCTTGAAGAGGAACGGCTCGGTCAGTCCGTGAAAATGGCCGGTAAATTTCAGGATCTTCGAACGACCAGTCGCGTGTCGAGCCAGCCGCACCGCGACCAGCGTCACTTCGGAACCGGTGCTTGCAAAGCGGACGCGCTCGGCGACCGGCACGACTTCCGAGATCATCGTGGCGAGCTCCTGGTGATACTCGGTCTCAGCCGCGGCGATGGTACCCAGCTCGAGCCCGCGCTGAACCGCCGCCGTTACCGCGGGATGATGATGTCCGAGGAGCGCGGCGCCATTGGAGCCGTTGAAGTCGATGTAGCGCCGCCCTGCGGTATCAAAGACGTAGGCGCCCTCCCCACGACTCAGATAAAACGGCCGCCCCAGATACGGATGCATCCGCATCGACGCGGAAACGCCACCGGCTAACACGTCCCGCGCGCTCTCGTAGAGCCGCGTTCCCTGCTCATCCATGACACACCCCTCTCCCGGCACGCCTGGTCCGCTCGACACGTCATGCCCAGCATAAGGCGACGGTAGGGAAGGTCGTCAAGTCCATCTTTCTCGGAGAGCGTGCACAGAGGGGAGGCGCCGGGCGGATTCGAACCGCCGATCCGCACCACGTCTTCCAATATTCGCTCTCAGCATCCCCAACCCTCATGCCTCACCGGGAGGCGATTCACCTTTTGCCGGTAGTACGTCCAGTTCGGCATGAATCGATCCATCAGCGCGATGAAGCGCGCGTTATGGGTCGGGTTTGAGCAGGTGGACTATCTCGTGGACGACGAGGTAGTCGAGCTTGGAGATGGTGAAGCTGCGTATCGCGTCCACGTCCATCTGCGACGGCGCGGAGACCGTCACGCGACCGTTGGGCGGATGCACACTGCGGTGCAGATTCTTGATCGCTTTGAACCGCACGTCGATTGTGATGTCGCCGAGTTCGATTCGCTTATGCTCGTTCATCAGTATTCGTTCTGCGCCCTGACGATCGCGAGAAACCTTGGGAATTGTTATTCAAATTGTTCAGAGCCAATGTAGACGTGGGCTGAGCTAACCAAACAAACGTATCCGCCAGAGGTTCGTTCCTCATCACGATCAGCGGGCGCCGGATAGCGACACCCTCGATCACGTCTACAAGACCGTCAGCGTCGTTGAACTCGCCGTCGTAAAACGCGCCCGAATCCTTCTTACCTCCCATCTCCGCCCGCCGCCAACTCAACGACGTATCCGACGAAACGGCAACGAAAATCGTAATCCTGTCTTACGCCGATCTGCGAGGGGTGCGGTTGAAGGAGCTTGCGGAGTAATAGGGGAGATGGGCATTATGCGAGGACACTACCGCCGTCCCTCGACCATCGCGAGGTATCAAACCAAGCAATGGCAGAGGAAGCGGTATCTCGCATTATGTGCACAACGGCAATGTCCTTGGTAATCACGCCTAATTGACCAAGGGTTATTTTCCAGAACCTTAAGATACCTTCAGAACCCGTTGATCGCACACTGCTATTCGATTTAGGACGCGTTCTCTTGTTCCAGCTCCCGGGGAACAGAGTGATTATGAATGAGAATCCATAGTCTCGTGTGTGGTACCTGAGGTCGTTCCCAGGTAGGTTTGGTTCTTCTTGAATCTATCCCGAATGATTGCTGTCGAGAACGTGCCAAAAGCGGCGTTCGTAGTAGTAGCGTGGCGCGAATGAACATTTGCGAACGCCAAGTCACCCGGCATCCTGGCCCAGTATCGAACCGGCGACAACGCCAGAAAACACCATCGCCGCCCAGTACATCTGGACGGCGATGGTGTGAGGAGGAGAACTGAAGAATGCAAGGAACTCGAGGAGTATCCTCAGGTGCATCGTGATCGACGCGTCGGCAAGCTATCAGAGTGCAACGATGGGCGACTACATAGGGTCTCCATCGAAAACGAGACTGAAAACTAGAACGGAGAGCTCACTGATCTCTCCCAAATCGCATCGTTCATTCTCCAGCGTTTCGCCGAGCCGCAACCAAATTTGGATTTTCGCGGGCTATTCGGTGCTATTCAACGGGCCCTACGACGCTGATGCGGAACATCCGCGAATCACCTGCCCAAATCCTGGCTTACCGGTTATCTCACCATCTCGCGCGATAACCTCGCCGCGCAAAATGGTCATCGCCGTCTTCCCCTGGACCGTCAATCCATCCCAAATTCGACCGCTTCGACCGGACCGACTCTTGAAGTTCTCGGCGTGCAAGGTGACGGACGGCTTGGGATCATAGATCGTGAGATCGGCTTGTAGCCCGATCGCGATCCGGCCTTTCACGTGGTCCTGGTGGAATATCCGCGCCGGAGCACCGGCAACTAGCTCGGTTGCATGCTGGAACGACAACTCCCCTGTCACTGCCCGCCCCATGACAAATTGTGTCAAAACTTCAACGCCCGGGAATCCAGGTGCTGTCGCCCAGATGTCGTCTGCGGTTCTCTCCTTTTCTTCCACGGTGAACGGAGAATGATCGGTCGCGATGAAATCGAGCGTTCCGTCACGAACGCCGTTCCAAAGTGCTGCCACATCCTCTGGCTTTTTGAGCGGAGGATTGCATTTCGCAAATACACCAACTCGATCAAATGCCGACTCGTCAAATGCAAGATATTGCGGACAGGTTTCAGCTGTCACCGGAACACCACGTGCCTTCGCCTCACGAATCAGGTCGACTGTCATTCCGGAACTCACATGGGGAATATGAACTGGCACGTCGAACACCTCGGCGAGCGCCAGGAGTTTGGCGACTGCGATCGCCTCAACATACGGTGGACGAGAAAGTGGGTGGACCTGTGGATCTTTTCGACCACTCGCGATGAGCTTGTTCGTAAGATATGTCAGCAAGTCGTTGGCTTCGGCATGAAAGGCACACGGTACCCCGATACCGCGCATCAGCTCGAACGCGCGCAGGATTTCCACGTCGGTAGCGAGACAAATGCCGTCAAATTCCGCTTCTCGTCCGACCGGCAGCGTCTGCAGGAACGCCTTCATGCCGATCGCGCCGGCAGCAACCATGCCCTGGATTTCATCGCCGTCCAACGTGCCACACGACCCGTAGAATCCCATGTCGATGTAGAGGGCTGGTGCGGCAACTGCCATGCGATCGATCAGCCGCTGCTTCGTCGACGTCGCAGGAATCGATATGGGCATTTCAAACACGGTCGTCACGCCGCTTACTGCGGCGGCGGCGGTTCCTGACGCAAAGTCCTCTCGCTCAGGAAACGATGGAGCACGACAATGGAAATGCGCGTCAATCGTGCCGGGGAAAACATAGTTACCTCCCGCATCGATCGACTCCCGAGACTCGACATCACTGTTCTCAGCGATCAGCGCCGCGAATTTTCCGTCGACTATACCGATATCGACGGACTCGAGACCATCGGGCAAGAGAACCCGACCGTTGCGTACTACTAGATCGAACATTTGATTTGTTCCTCTCGAGTCATCATCAACTTCCGCCGTCTGTGTGAACATCATCGTGATGTCACACCAACCGGTTCTGGACCTGCTCTCCACGCGCAAACCGGATCACGTTTTCGAGCACGTCCGCCATCTGCTTCTCGCGTGCCCCACCAGTGCCGCCACCAATATGTGGAGCGAGAATGACGTTATCGAGCTGGGTCAGCGGACTGTCGAAAGGCAATGGCTCAAAATCGAAGACATCGAGACCGGCACCTGCAATGACACGTTTCTGCAGGGCTTCAATGAGGGCTAGCTCGTCCACGACCGGCCCACGACAGGTGTTGACGAGATACGCGGACGACTTCATCATGCCAAGCTCCGCTGCTCCGATCATCTTGTCGGTGCTCGGGCTATGCGGTACGTGAATGGATACGAAGTCGGACATCCGAAGGAGTTCGTCCAACGATACCGAGCGAACTCCGAGATGTTCTTCCATTGATGCCGGTAGTGACTCACGCTTATGATAGACCACGTCCATTTCAAACGCGCGCGCCCGCTTGGCCACTTCGGTGCCGATTTCGCCAAACCCGACGATACCCAACGTCTTGCGTCTAATTTCTTGCAGGTGCGGCAACCGCATCCATTGAAAGGCATGCACGCGTTGGCTCGTCTGTTTCGGTTCAATTCCAAGTTCCCGATACGCACCATTGACCGTGGCAGCATGAGCTTCGATCAATTGCTTCGAGAGCGCCAGAATGAGCGTCATCGCCAGTTCGGCCACCGCGATGCAGCCGCACAGCGGCATGAGCGCGACCGCGACATCGCGTGCGCGGGCGGCGTCCAGGTCAATTCGGTCAGCGCGTCCACCATACTTCTGCACCAGTTTTAGATTCGGGCTGGATGCCAGTAGCTTTTCGGAAACCGGTTGACTCCGCGTGACCAGGATTTCTGCGTTTTGAAGCAAGTCTGTAATTGATCCCGCGTCCTCAGCGGCCGGGGTGGTTACATCGAACTCGCCCGCCGGTAGCATGCCGTTAATCATTTCGAGATCGCGCTCTGCGGTTGGATCAAGCATCAACAATTGGTGCTTACTCACGATGAATGTTCTCCGTTCACGAATGCATCTAGGCTAAAGGGGACGCCTTTTTTCGCCGCAAGATTGCGGAGCGCTTGCAGAGCCTCCTGGTCAAATTCGATTCCGTTCTGTTGCCGTTCCAGCATACGCCGGTGTTCGAGCTCCCCAGGCAAAAGCACCTCGCTAAACCCTGGAGCAAGTTTCGAGGCCTTGAGCTCACGACAGAACTCCCGCATCCGAGCCAGATAGTCGTCGAACGGCATGAACTGCTCGATATCGATCGCGATCAAGGTGTGTCCCACGTCATGGTTGGCCGGATCGCGGTATGGGGAGAGGCCGAATGCTGCCCCGGCAAGGACGCCGCTGACGACATCAGTCATGATCGACAGCCCGGTGCCTTTGAACGCTCCCATTGGAACGAGCGGCCCCTCCATCGCCTTGGCCGGGTCATCGGTGACATTGCCGTCCTTGTCGTAGGCCCAATCAGTAGGGATCTTTTTCCCCTCGCGCAAGTGCCAGCGGACCATACCCTTACCGCTCATCGAGAGCGCGATGTCGAGTACCAGCGGGAAGCCAAGATCGGTAGGTGCAGCCCAACCCCAGGGGTTCGTGCCGATCGTTGGGGTAATGCCGCCCCACGGCGCCATCTCTGGCCCGGCATTGGTCATTGCGATCCCGACCATACCCGCGGCCGCCGCGCGCATCGCGTGGTACTGGGCAATCCCAAAGTGATTGGAATGCCGTACCAGAACCAGACCCACGCCAACTTGACGTGCCTTCTCGATGGCCAGGTCCATCGCCCGTGCAGCAATGACCTGACCAAATCCTTTATGGCCATCGACGACTGCTGCGGCCGGCGTATCGACCAGAACTTCGAAAGGC
>CALAGB010000464.1 GCA_937891245.1 uncultured Thermomicrobiales bacterium
CTCGCAAATTCCGCCGCCGACCGGCGACCGAATGGCGCCCTTGCGCGCCCTCATCTTCGATTCCCATTACGACCAGTATCGCGGTGTGATCGCCTATATCCGGATCGTCGATGGCACGCTCAACGCCGGTGACACGGTCAGGCTGATGGCGACCGGCAAAGAGACCGAGATGATCGAACTCGGCACCTTTCGCCCCGCCATGACGCCCGTGTCGCAGTTTGTAGCTGGAGAAGTCGGCTATATCGCGACCGGCCTGAAGGTCGTGGGTGACTGTCAGGTGGGCGATACGGTGACGCTAGCAAGCGCTCCCGCAAAGGTCTCGCTACCCGGTTATCGACCGGTCAAACCGATGGTCTTCGCCGGTTTCTACCCGGTGGCCGGCGAAGAGTACCCGGAACTGCGCGACGCGTTGGAGCGGCTCAAGCTGAACGACGGCTCCCTCGTCTTCGAACCGGAGTCCTCGGAAGCGCTCGGGTTCGGCTTTCGCTGCGGCTTCCTTGGCCTCCTGCATATGGAGATCATTCAGGAGCGGCTCGAACGCGAATATCACATCGACCTGCTGGCGACGGCACCAAGCGTCGAGTATGAAGTGCTGAAATATGACGGCACCACGCTGCTCGTCGACAACCCGTCAGAACTGCCAAATTCGGGAGAGATCGAGGAGATTCGCGAGCCGTGGGTGGATGCGACGATCATGACGCCGTCGCGCTATATCGGCACAATCATGGAACTTGTCGCAACCCGGCGTGGTGATCTGGCCGATATGGATTACATGGACGAGGATCGCGCGCGGCTCCGCTTCGGCATCCCGCTTGGTGAACTGATCGTCGACTTTTATGATCAGCTGAAATCGCGGACGCAAGGATACGCCAGTCTCGATTACCAATTGGCCGGGCATCGCGCTTCGGATCTCGTCAAGCTCGACGTCCTGGTGAACGGTGCGCCGGTCGATGCGCTCTCGCTCATCACTCACCGCGCCACCGCTTACGAGCGAGGCCGCGATCTCGTGCAGCAACTTCGGTCGCTCATCCCACGTCAGATGTTCGATATTCCCGTCCAGGCTTCGATCGGCAGCCGCATCATCGCTCGCGAAACGATCCGTGCCCAGCGCAAAAACGTGCTCGCCAAGTGTTATGGCGGCGATGTCACTCGTAAGCGCAAGCTGCTGGAGAAGCAAAAAGAAGGTAAAGCCCGTATGAAAATGGTCGGGAACGTCGAAATCCCGCAGGAGGCGTTCCTGGCGGTGCTAAGCCTCAATGGCGACAGCGCGGGAGGACGATGATGGACGAAGACGTCCTGAATGACGCGTTTGAGGAGTTGGACGGAGAGTCGCTCGAAGATGCGCTCATGGCGTTCGGGCTCGAGCCGGAAACGCTCGTCGTTCAGATCGCGCATGCCGAGGCAATCGCCGCTGCTGCCGACCGGGCCCCATACGGCGGAGGGCTTCTGCCGCTCTCGCCGCACGAAAACGCGATGATTCACGGCCTCGACTCTACTGAATCGCTCACCAAAGTCAGGGACGCGTTGCTACGTGTCTATCCGCCCGATCTCGACGTTATGTTCGACGCCGGGGACGAAGAGGATTCCGACGATGAGGTCCCGTTTAAACTTGCCCACCTCGACCAACAGGAGCCGAACGGCGAACGAGTACTCTACCTCCCAGCAAGCGATGTACTGACGAACGGACGGACAATCCAGAGCGTTCAGCAGATCATCGCGCGGTTACGGGCACCCGGCGGCTGCCCCTGGGATCGCGAGCAAACGCACCAGTCACTCACGCGGTACATGATTGAAGAAGCCTACGAGGCGGTCGAGGCAATCGAGACGGCCGGGCCGGCCGAACTCGCTGAGGAGTTGGGCGACGTCCTGCTCCAGATCCTGCTTCACGCGCAGATCGCTGAAGAAGACGGTTCGTTCACGCTGGAAGACGTGTTCGAGATATTGGCGAGCAAGATGATCCGGCGACACCCGCACGTCTTTGGAGATCGTACGGCTGAAACGTCCGGCGAAGTTGTCACCGCCTGGGATCAGATCAAACGACAAGAACATGCCGAACAGCCGAGCGACAAGACCGCATCGATCTTTGGCTCAGTTCCGCCGTCATTGCCGTCGCTCGCGCGCGTGCAGATGATGTTTCGTCGCGCCGAATCGGGCGGGCTCGATATCGAGCTGTTGGCAAACCGCGTCACCTCGGAGTTGAACGAGTCCGGCGACGCAAACGAAGCAGAGTTCGCGGCCCAGCTCGCCGATCTCACTCGTGTTGCCCGCAGGCAGGGGATCGATGCCGAGGGCGCCTTGCGCCGCTGGACTGAACGCTTCGAACAGATTGCGAACGAAGCCGCCGCTGAAACTGAATGATGTTGGTGTTCCCATCGAACGAAAGGTCAGGTAGATGATCGACGATCAGACCCATACAGCCCTTGCTCCCGGACAGCGTACGTACCGCACGTGTAACGAATTGCGGTTGTCTGACGTCGGTACGACCACGACGATCAAGGGCTGGGTCAATCGGCGGCGCGATCATGGCGGCCTGATCTTCCTCGACGTCCGCGATCGCTACGGCCTCACCCAGGTTGTCGCCAATCCGCAGGAATCGCCAGACGCTCACAAAGTCGCGGAGGGCGTACGGAGCGAATTCGTGTTGTCGGTTACCGGTTTGGTCGCACAGCGTCCGGCCGGTACGGCGAACCCGTCGCTTGACACGGGTGAAATCGAACTGCAAGCAACCTCGATTGAAATTCTGAATCCTTCGAAGACACCGCCGTTTTATGTCAATGAAGAAACGTCAGTCGATGAATCGCTCCGCCTCGAATATCGCTATCTCGATCTCCGTCGTCCGCGCATGCAGCGCAACCTGGAGTTGCGGCACAAGACGATCAAGTTCATCCGCGACTACCTCGACGCGCGCGACTTCGTGGAGATCGAAACACCGGCGCTGGTCAAGAGCACGCCCGAAGGTGCGCGTGACTACGTCGTGCCGAGCCGGCTCTATCCCGGCGAGTTCTATGCGCTGCCACAATCTCCGCAGCAGCTCAAACAACTGCTGATGGTCTCCGGTATGGATCGCTACTACCAGATCGTTCGCTGCTTTCGCGATGAGGATTTGCGTGCCGATCGCCAGCCGGAGTTCACGCAGCTTGACCTCGAAATGTCGTTCGTCGACCAGAGCGATGTCTTGCGACTGATGGAAGGGCTCTATACCGGGCTCTTTGAGTCGCTCTCGTCCAAACCGATCCAACAGA
>CALAGB010000465.1 GCA_937891245.1 uncultured Thermomicrobiales bacterium
CTACCTGGTGCGGAAGATGTCCGCGCGGGAACGAGTACGGGAAGCGCCGGGAGCGCGGCAGGACAACGCACCCGATACGGCGGTGGACTGCTTCGGCGGGGCGGTGATGTGGGCGCCGATCTGCTCGACCTCCGCGAGAGTTAACCCGGCCAGGTGCGCCGACGTGTCAATGGTGGCGCCGCTGCGCGCGAAGTCGACGCCGCTGCCCGAATACCAGGTGCGCTCCGTGAACGGCGGCGAGGCGGGCGGCTCCAAGGTGCCGTTGTGGTTGAGGATGTCGAGCGCCCAGCCGATGGGATTGCCGTCATCCGGCTCCCATGTCCGCGTCTGGGTTTCGCTGTCGATGACGCGAGGATCGCCGTTCGCCCAGCCGGCCTCGTCTTCCGGATCGAACACCCGCTCGTAGACCGTGATCGATGGGGCGATCGCGCGCGGCAGGACGGCGATGATCGGTTCGTCGCTCCACAACCACACCCGATGCCCGCTGGTCAGCATGGCGGAGACGACCTTCCCGTCGTGCAGCACAGTCGTCTTGTCGATTGACTGCTGCGCCCCGGAGGCGTCGAAAAGCAGATCACCCGGCGCAAGCTCCACGGGGTATGCGTGCCGAGCTTGAGGAACAATCTCACCGATGTCGACCAGTAGGGGAGCAGCGACTGCGCTGGGGTCACCCGCGTTCCGAGAGACGGCGCTCATAGCGGCGCCGGCCGATCCGCGGTGGCGGGCCATGCGGGTTTGCTGCGGGATGCGCAGTCCGCCCCGACGAACCGGTCGAAATCAGGGCCGTTGTCGACCCAAGTGACCTCCGGGTCGTCACGGTGCTCAGTGGCGGTGCAGCCGCACCGCGACATCCACTCCGCCAGGTGCGCCCTGGTGTCGGCCAGGACCCGTAGCCATTCCGCCGCAGAAGATGCGGCCTGATCTTGCCCGTAGGCGAGTTGGTAGGAGCCCCACAGGGCGGTCAGTTCTTCGACCGCGGCGCCGTGCCGATACCAGCATGGCGGAATCTCCCGCGGCCGGATTCGGAACCGCCGCACCAACCAGGTGACCCAATGCCCAAGATCCGTCCAGGCGTCGAACGCGTCCCCGGTCGACAGGTAATCCCACACGATGGGAATCGGCATCGGTTCTCCGAGCAACTCAGGCATCCGCTCCACCTCCCGATGATCGTGAGGTCTGCCCGCGTGACGACCCCGTCATCAAGAAGTGGTGGGCTCCTTGCGCCGTTGTGGGCTGCGGTCGGTCGTGTGGACTCCCAAGCATCAGCCGTCGATGCTCGCAGCTGACGTGGGGGCGGCCCGGGATCAAATACGCTCACGACCGCACCGGCCGTACGTTCCGAACACAGGACCAAATGTCGCGTTACTGATCCGAAGGTCCTTGTAAAGTCCGTGATACACGACAATCGCGACGAGCAGGAACGAGCACGCATGGCAGAGCTGACCGGGGGACCCAAGAGCAAGACGACAGCCCGCGTCGTCTGGTCGACAGCCGACAAGTTCCTGCGCAACATCGTCGAGGAGGAGGACTACGGCGACTATATTCTGCCGTTCACGGTTCTCCGTCGTCTCGAATGCATGCTCGCCGACACTAAGGACGAGGTGATCAAGTACGTCGACGGGCTCAGGGGCATGCCGCAGCACCTCATCGACATCGCGGTTAAGGACAGGTTCAGGCTGAGCTTCTACAACGTCTCGCCGCTCGACCTGGCGACGATTGCCTCGGTCGACGACAACGTGTATAGGTCGCTCAAGAGCTACATCGACTGCTTCTCCAATAACATCGCGGACGTCTGGGTCTCGTTCGACTTCAACCGGCGCGCGAAGGTCTTGGCTGACGCCAACCGCCTGCTCGCCGTCGTCAAGCACTTCTCAGTCCTCGAACTAGGCCCGGGCGCGCTAAGCAACACGGGCATGGGCGACATCTTCGAGGATGTCATGTACCGGGCCTTCAATAAGAAGGGGAAGGCCGCTGGTAACTTCTACACGCCGCGTGACGCCATTCGGCTGATGGTCGATGTCCTGATCGCCAACGACGACGACACGATCGCGTCGGACCACGCTGCGCGTTCGGTGTATGACCCGACTGCCGGATCCGGTGGCATGTTGCTTATCGCCCAGGAAGCGCTCAAGCGCACCAACGAGAAGGTCGACGTAACGCTGTACGGCCAGGAGCTCATGCCGGCCGCATTTGCTCTCGGCAAGGCCGATCTCCTCATCCAGGGCGGTCGTCCCGATGCGATCCAGAAGGGCAATACCCTCATCGAGGACCTCTTCGAGGACCAGACCTTCGACTACGTGCTCTCGAATCCGCCGTTCGGAGTCGACTGGGAAGTCGAGGAGGAGTCGGTGCGCAGGCAGGCAGGGATGCCGGGCTCGCGCTTCAGCCATGGCCTGCCCAGCACGTCCGACGGGCAGATGCTCTTCCTCGCGCACTGCGCAACGAAGCTCAGCCCGGCTGGTAAGAACGGCCAGGGGGGCCGTGCCGCAGTCGTCTCGAACGCATCGCCCCTGTTCAACAGCGACAGCGGTCCGAACTCGATAAGGCAGTGGCTCCTCGAGGAGGACCTCGTAGATGCGATCATCGCCCTGCCGACGAGCATGTTCTACGGCACTGGGATCGCCACGTACGTCTGGATCCTCGACGCGAACAAGGACTCGGACCGTAGGGGCAAGGTCCAGCTCCTCGACGGCTCGGATCAATGGGCCCCACTGCGCAAGCCCATGGGCGAGAAGCGCCGTGAGGTGGGCACGACGGGACGAGCCAAGCTCCTCGAGGCATACAAGGACTTCGAGTACGCCGACCCCGCGATCTCTCGCGTGATGACGCCGGAGGACTTCATGTTCCGCGACGTGCCGGTGTACAAGCAAGCACGACTGGAAACCCGGCTCAGCGACGCCGCTGTCGACGAGCTGAGGGGTCGTCGAGACATCACGGACGCGCACCTCGACGTCTTGCGGTCCCTCGACGGCTCTTCTTGGAACGACCTGCCGAAGGCGATTCCTCTGGCCGTGAAATCCGCCGGACTGAAGTATTCGGTCGGGTTGATCGACGCCGCCATGAAAGCGATGGGCGTGGAAGCTGACTCCGCGCCGCTCGCGGTTGACCGAAAGGGCAAGCCCGTTATCGTCCCTGGTTGGAAGATCATGGAACGAGTGCCTCTAAGCGAAGACCTCGACGAACACATGGCGCGCGAGGTGCTGCCACATGCGCCGGGCGCTCAGTGGGACGAGAGCAAAGCGAAGCACGGCACCGAGATCCCGTTCACCCGGATTTTCTACGTTCCTGACGTGCCCCGCCCGTTGGCGGACATTGACTCGGACGTCGAGAAGGCGATGCGCGACCTGATGACGATGTTCGAGTCAGTGAGCGAGAAGTGAGCTCGGCGGACGTGAAAACAGTGCCGCTTAAGTTCATTGGCCGCATAGTCAGCGGTGGCACTCCGCGGTCCGACGACTCGAACTGGGGCGGGGACCTTCCATTCGTGACCCCTCCAGACCTGAACGGCCTCGATGGGGCGCGCATCTCTGCGTGGGAGAGGTCGCTCACGAGCGAGGGCGCGGCCGACTCGTCGGTCGTCCGCGACGCCGTCCTGCTCTCGTGCCGCGCACCCATCGGCCATATCGGGATTGCCCTGCGTGAGGTCGCATTCAATCAGGGGTGCAAGGCCATCATCCCAGTTGATCGGAGGGATCTCCGCTACCTCGCGTACGGGCTCGTCGGTGCCCGCAAAGCGCTCGAGACGGCCGGCCGCGGAACGACCTTCACGGAGCTCTCCACGAGCGCGTTAGGCTCGTTGAGCCTTCCTTGGCCGGAGGCGTCCAGGAGATCCTTTCTCGCTGACTACCTCGATGGTGAGACGCGACGTATCGGCGCGATGCTCGACAGGCTCGCCGACCTCGCCGTGAAACTCCGGGAGCGCCGAGGGGCCGCTTGGTCGTCCGTCTACGCACGAGGCTTCGAGACCCGCAGGCTGCAGTGGCTCATGGATGAGGTCGATGAGCGGGCGGAGCAGCGGTACCAGGGCCTTCCGCTGCTCTCTGTCTCCATCCATCACGGTGTTCAGCGCCGCGAGGAGTCGACTTCCCGACAGCAGGCCAGCACGGACCTCTCGAAGTACAAGGTCGCGCGACGAGGCGACATCGCGCTGAATCGGATGCGCGCATTCCAAGGGGGGTTGGGTCAGGCTCGCATCGATGGCCTCGTGAGCCCGGATTACGCCGTTTTGCGTCCACGAGAGGGATTGACGGCGGACTGGGCCGAGTATGTGATGCGATCTCCCACGTTCGTCGACGAGATGTCTCAGTGGCTGCGAGGCATCGGTGCTGCGGACCAGAGCAAAGTGCGCACCCCGCGGATCAACGTCCGGGACCTCATGGCGCTGTCGATTCCGATGGCCGCGTCAGACGAGCTCGGCCGAGTGACCGGGGAACTCGACGAGACCACGGCGCGGATCGACGCCATGCTCGCCAAAGTCGCACAGCTGGAATCCCTGCTCCTCGAGCGTCGCGCCGCGCTTATTACCGACGTCGTGACCGGGCGGAAGGATGTTGCATGAGCCACGCGCAGTTGATGGAGCACGAGCTCGAGAACAACATCTGCGAGGAGCTGGCCGAGCGCGGCTGGCTGTACGAGAACGAGGGAAAGCCGACCGGCTGGGACGCCGGTCTCGCGATGGTGCCTGCCGACGCGCTGCACTGGATGGCCGCTCAGTACCCGGACGAGTACGAAAAGGCTGTCGCTGGCGACCTGGCCGGCCAGCAGAAGGCGGACGCGGAGCGCAAGCTCCTTGAGCACGTTTCCAAGGAGCTGGCCAAGGCGACGCGGATGGACCCGACGACCGGTCACCCGGTCGGTGGCCTGCTCGGCGTGTTGCGCAAGGGTTTCTCCTATGCCCAAATCGGCCGTCCCACGGCGAAGTTCGGCCCGATGATGACCTTCCCGCCGGCGAACCCGAACCTGACCGAGGTTGTCGAGGCGGCCGACTCAGTCCGACTGCGCGTCCTGCGCCAGGTGCGCTTCGACACTAAGACGAACGAGAGTATCGACGTCGTGCTGCTGGCTAACGGCCTGCCGGTTGCCACGCTGGAGCTCAAGACCGACAACACGCAGACCGTCAGCCACGCGATCCGCCAGTACAAGGAGGACCGCAAGCCAGGAAGGAGCCGGCCGCTTCTTGCTCCCAGCCGAGCGCTGGTCCACTTCGCGGTGTCAAACGACCTCGTCTACATGACGACCAAGCTGCAGGGTGGGGACACGGTCTTCCTGCCCTTTAACCAAGGCGATGACGGCCACGCGGGCAACCCTCCGTCGGCGACCGGCTCGTCGACCGACTACCTGTGGCGCGAGATCCTCGCGCGGCCGACCTTCATGCGCATTATCAAGGACTTCGCGCTCTTCGAGCCGGGCAAGAACGGCAAGCGGGACGAAGGACGCCTCATCTTCCCTCGCTTCCACCAGCTGCGCGCTGTCGAGCGCGTCATCGCGGACATCGAGGCGAATGGCCCTGGCAAACGCTACCTGATCTGGCACTCCGCCGGCTCGGGCAAGACGAAGACAATCGCGTGGCTCAGCCATCGCCTGATTCGCCACATGAGCCCCGCTTCGAAGTCGACGTTCAACTCCATCATCGTCGTCACGGACCGCAGAGCGCTCGACGAGAACATCCGCGACGACATGAAACTCGTTCAGTCGAGCAAGGGCTTAGTCGTCACCGTCGGGAAGAAGTCCGGGGCGAAATCCCCGCAGTTGAAACAAGCGCTCATTGACGGCGACCACATCATTACGTGCACCCTGCAGACCTTCCCTGAGGTCATGGAGCTCATCGAGGACACCGAGGAGCTGCGCGGCAGGCAATGGGCCGTCGTCGCCGACGAGGCGCACTCCTCGCAGTCGGGCTCCGCAGCCAAGCAGCTGAAAGAGCTTCTCGTTGACGTCGACTTCGACGACGATGAGGCGATCAGCGCCGACGACCTCATGGCTGCCAAGGACTCTGCCATCGCGGCATCCGCAAATATCACCTTCATCGCCCTGACGGCTACGCCGAAGGCGAAGACACTCCGGCTGTTCGGCACACAGGTGGGGGACAGGTGGGAGGCCTTTGACACCTACACGATGGCGCAGGCCATCGAGGAGGGGTTCATCCTCGACGTCCTCACAAACTACTCAACCTACGACATGTTCCTTCGCGTGAAGAACACACTCGTTAGCGAGGGGTCCGAGAGCGAGATTCAGGTCAACACCGGCGAGGCAGTCTCCAGCATCGTCCGCTACGCGAGGCTCCACCCGACCGCGATCGCGCAGAAGGTGCGGGTCGTCGTCGAGCACTTCCGGCGCAACGTCCAGCCGCTCCTCGGCGGCCAAGCTCGTGCCATGGTCGTGACGAGTTCGCGCATGGAGGCGCTGAGCTGGTCGCGGAAGATGAACGCCTACATCGCCGAGAAGGGCTACGATCTGCACACGCTTACAGCGTTCTCAGGGTCGCTCAACGACGAGGACGGCGAGAGCGTCACCGAGGTCGCGGTGAACGGCTTGAGCGATGTCGGCAGGGCCTTCCGCGAGGAGGGCATCTATCGCGTGCTCATCGTCGCAAACAAGTTCCAGACCGGCTTCGACGAGCCTCGACTTATGGCAATGTACGTCGACAAGAAGCTTTCCGGCGTCGCTACTGTTCAGACGCTCTCCCGACTGAACCGCATCTACCCGGGCAAGACGGCGCCGATGGTGGTGGACTTCCGCAACACCCCGGCGAGCATCCAAGGCGACTTCAAGCTGTACTACTCAGACGCGCACGTCGACGGTGACGTCGACCCCAACGCACTCATCACCGTGGGGGAGCGGCTGGACACGTCCGGTCTCTACACGCACGAGGAGATGGAGGCTGTCGCCGACGCCTTTCTTTCAGTTCTCGGTGGCGGGGGGATCGCCAAGGCGCTGTCGCCGATAAAGAGCCGCTGGAACGGTCAATGGCATCAGGCCGTGCTGTCGAAGGACAAGAAGCGGAAGGAGGAGCTCGATTCATTCCGCGCTGACGTGCTCGGGTACCGCAATGCTTGGCAATTCCTCAGCCAGATCGTCGACTATCAGGATCCGGAGCTGCACCGGCGCGCCATCCTCGCGACGCTGCTGGGCCGCAATCTCCACGCTGACGGCGACGACCGGGACGACAGCTTTCTGGAGGGCGTGCAGCTCTCGGGTGTGAAGCTCGTCCCGTCCGCGATCGCGGAGGACCACTCGCTCAGCGGGGGCAGCAGCGAGGGCATCAATCTCCCGACCTTCGACGGCGAGCACGCCGGCAAAGCTTCGCCGAAGCGCGGTCCGCTCGACGAAGCCATCGACAAGGTGAACGAGATGTTCAGGGCCAAGGGGGTCGACGTCAGCCCCGAGAGCGTCTCGGGCTTCATCACGACCTTCTGGGGCTTCCTCGACGCGAATGAGGAGGCGGTCGCTATGGCGAAGAACAATACCGTGGCCCAGCTCAAGGCTTCGGAGGGGTTCGGTGGAGCCGTCGGACTTGCCGTGCTGAACACAGTCCGAGAGTCGCAGGAGATCCAGTCCTACATGACCGACCCGGCATTCCTCGGACAGATCTCGGACATTGCTGCCGATGCCCTGCACGCGGAATACAACGCCGAGGGGCCGACGCCATGAGCGGAGTTGACCCGGGCGGCTTCGGCGACGTAATCCGCGAGGCCCGCAAGAAGCGCGGGTGGTCGCAAGTAGAACTCGCGGAGCAGGCTGGGGTCTCACGACCGACCATCGCCCGCATCGAGGGCAATAACGACGTCAACACGGCGACAATCGCCAAAATCGCACAGGTGCTCGGACTGACCTTCGAGCTCAGAAACGACGTCTGACCGTGCGGCCGCTCGTGGGCATGTCTGCGCGACGTCTCTGTCGGTGCCTGTCTGTAGCGTCGGTTCAACAGCGTCGAAGGGATGCATCATGGCGCTGACGACCTCCCTTGCGGGCAGGGTTCGGAACACGAGCTTGCCCAAAAGTCACGCGCTGTTGCCGCTGCTTGAGGCGATCGTGAATGCGATTCAGGCGATCGACGCGCGGCGTGGTGACTTTGAGGATCCGGGGCGGATCGATGTCAGGGTCCGCCGTGATCCCCAGGCGGAGTTGGACTTCGACCCTGCGGGCCCGGGGCGCGCGCCCGTGAAGCCGATCGTTGGCTTCACGGTCGCGGACGACGGTGTGGGATTCACCGCGCAGAACATGTCCTCATTTGAGACCTTGGACAGCGACTTCAAGTCGAATCTTGGCTGCAGAGGTATCGGTCGACTGCTGTGGTTGAAGGCGTTCGATCGAGTGTCTGTGCGCAGCGCGTACGAGGACGAGGTCGGGCAGCTCCGAGGACGTCAGTTCAAGTTCTCGGTAGCCCACGAGGTCGAGCACGACGGGGCTGCGGACGGGTTCGCGCACCCGGGTGCCGTTGTCAGCCTGGACGGCTTCAAGAAGTCGTTTCAGGAGAATGCACCCAAGGGCATCGATGCTATTGCTCGAGAGGTACTCGAGCACTGCATCTGGTATTTCCTGCGGCCTGGCGGCGCGCCGATTGTGACCATTTCAGACGACGACGAGTCGATCTCACTGGCTGAGCTCATGGATGAGTTTGTCGTTTCGGCGATGTCGTCGTCGACGGTCGAGGTCAAGGGTCAAAAGTTCGACATGCTCAACCTCCACCTCAAACCGTCCGTGCGGAACTCTGTTCCGCGCCTCCATTGGTGCGCGGCGAGCCGTGTCGTCGTCGAGGAAAACCTGAGCGGCAAGGTGCCGGGACTGCACGGCAAGCTCAAGAATTCTATGTCGGGTGAGTTCGTTTACGCATGTTACTTGACATCGGACTTCCTCGATGAGCGGGTTCGCTCGGACCGGACGGCCTTTGATATCAGCGACCGGGTTGCGGAGCAATCACTTCTCGGGGACATTTCGATGGATGACATCCGAGACTCGGTCCTGGATGAGATCGAAAGGGTCCTGCAAGAGCCGCTTGAGTCCGCTCGAGAAGAGGGTAAACAGCGGGTCCACGACTTCGTGGCCAAACGCGCTCCGCGGTACCGCCCGGTGCTCGCAAAGATCGAGGAGCGCGGCATCAGCGTGGATCCGTCGGTCAAGGACAAGGAGCTCGAGCTGGAGCTTCATCGACAACTGCAGAAGATCGAGTCCGACGCGTTCGTGAGGGGGCAGGAGATCTTTGCGGAGGCCGATTCGGAACCGGCTGAGGGCTATGCCAACAGGCTCGCTGACTACCTGGCCACCGTCAGCGAGATTAATCAATCCGACTTGGCTGCATACGTCTCACGCCGTCGAAGCGTGCTTGACCTGCTGGGCCGTTTGATCCGCGCTGACAAGGATGGGAAGTATATCAGGGAGGATGCGATCCACTCGTTGATCGTTCCCATGCGGACGTCATCGAACGAAGTTGCGCCGGAAGGTTCGAACCTCTGGATCGTTAACGAGCGGCTCGCGTTTCATGACTACCTCGCCTCGGACAAGACGCTGAAGAGCATGCCGATCACCGGCTCGGACTCGACGAAAGAGCCCGACATCATCGCGACCCGGCTCATGGACTCACCGGTGCTCGCAGCCGAGGGGCAGAAGCTGCCCCTGCCGTCGATCGTCGTGGTCGAAATAAAACGTCCAATGCGCAAAGACGCCACCGAGGACAAGAACCCGATCCAGCAGTGCCTCGACTACGTTAAGAGGATTCGAGCGGGGGGAGTGATGACTGTGGCAGGTCGCCCGATCCCGCCAGCACACGAGCCGCCCGCTTTTTGTTACATCATCGCGGACCTCACAGAAAAGATGATTGAGCGTTGCGAGATCTCGAATCTGCACCCAACTTACGACGGCCTCGGATACTTCGGGTTCAATGACTCCGCCAAGGCGTACATCGAGGTCATGAGCTTTGACGGCCTGATCAATTCCGCGACCGAGAGGAACAGGGCGTTCTTCGACAAGCTTGGTCTACCGACGTAGAAGCGTCACTAGGGCAACGATCAACAGAGGCCGCAGGTCGCATTGAGTCGCGGGCCACACTCCGAGGACATCATAGTGGAAGGTCGGCATTCCATTTAGCGTCGTCGAACCACCATGATACGCTGTGCGGCTCGCTTGAACCAGAAGGGAGGGAAATCCGATGGCGAAAGAAGTGTCAATGCGCGCCGAAGTCCGCGCTAGGTTGCGTATGGCCGCGCCGTCCTACATCTCGGGTCTGGATTCACGTTCCAGCGTGCTGCTGAGCGGTATCGCGAATACCTGGCATCCGAGAATCGCGTCGCGGCGCTCATTGGTCTGCCGGGCGGGGCAGTGCTCGGAACCGGAGTGCGATCGGTGCTGCTCGTCATCGACCGTGCCAAGCCCGGGAAGACCTTCGTTGCTCAACTCGGTGAGAACTGGGCGACTCAGCTCTCACCCGGCGGGGCCGGGATGATGGCTGCGACTGCCCATCTCGACGGCGACCCGGACGAGGAGTGACCGCCATGGTTAACTCGACGGTTCTGGACCTTCGCGGCCGATCGCGCTGGGATCCGTCACGCCTCGTCGCGGATTCATTCGAGTGGCCGATCGATGCGCCGCGAGTTGCATTGCGTTACTTGGCATCGCGCGTTGCACCGACCGGGTTCGTCGACGCAGGAATGCCGGTGATCACCCCAGCTGGCATCGATCTGGTCTTCGGCGGCGTTCGCCGTCGGAGTTGCAAGTACCAAGGCGGCGCCTACCAGGTGGGAGCAGACCTTCGACGAGGCGACGTGCTCGTCCCACGCAGCCCGACCGGAAGCGTTCTGCTCGTCTCGGACCGTCTGATGGGTGCGCTCATTTCCTCGACTTTCTACGCGCTGCGGTCGGATGGCGACGCGTCCGCAATTTGGATCTGGGGCGTTCTGAACTGCCGCTCCGGTCTCGAGCTCCGACGGCGTCTATCCTCGGGTCAGGCGTCACTGATCCTTTCCCCGGATGATCTGCTCGACCTCGCGGTGCCCGTGCTGCCGCTTGAACTCCAGGACGCATTGGCGACAGCCCTGCGCGACCTCGAGGCCACGACGCACATTCCGGAAGAGGAGGCCGTCGAGACGTGGTGGCGAACCACGGATCTGCGCGGAAAGGAATGGCGTCTCATGCTTGCCAGCCCGCAACCCAGTCTGTTGCGAGTCGGCACCCCGCTTCGTGATTACTGCGAGGAGATCGCGAAGGGCCGACGGGTTCGTAACGTAGCGAGCGAGTCCGAAGAAGTCGGATTCCTCCCTGTCGCGGATATCCGTATGCTCTCCGGCAATCCCGCCCGGCGATGGGTGCCCGCGAATATCGACGGGCTAACTCCGGTGCATCCCGGCGACCTCTGCATTGCGGCAGTGGGGGAGCGCCCCCACGCTGCAGTAATCCAGGTTCAAGCTGTCGCCGACCCGAATGTGTACGTCCTGCGCCTCCATGACCCCGAACTGGGTCCTGCACTTGCTCAATACCTGAACGGCCAAGAGGGTTTCGCGCTTCGTCGGATGCTCATCAGTGGTGCCTTCATTCCGAATCTGCGTCGAGGCGACTTGGAGCAGCTGCCGGTCCGTAAAGAGGCTCTCCGTCACGCGGAGACGAACGCACCGGTGACGCCGCTGGCCGACCGGCTGGAGCAACTACTGTGGCAGAACTGAAGTGTGAGTTCGCGGCGGTCGTCTACGCCGAACTGTATCGGGCATTGAGTGGCAGCACGGATCTTGTCGATTCGTTGGCCTTTCGTCTGGACGAGGTTCGATATGGCATCGACTGGCTCGACGCGGCAATCGAGGCCTACGACGCGAAGTGGGCCGCTGACCTTCAGTACATCACTTCGGACACCGTCGGCGACTTCGCTCTCAGGCAGCCTGACCATGCGGTGCTGGCGACCTGGATACTGGCCGGACTGCGTACCACCGGCCAGTGCTACGACCTGTCCAACGACCTGAGCGAACATGTAATGGAGCGCGTCCAACGCGATCTTCCCGGCATCTCTGTGCCGCTCCCGAGTGCGCTGAGCCCCGTCATCTATGGATGGACTCTCGGGTGCGTGGTTGGTTCTGACGACCTACCCGCCATGCCGGCGGTCCTGCCTCCTGAGGAGAACGTGCAGCGTGCCTTTGTCGGCTTCATGGAACACGTGTTGCTTCTGCAGTCGATGGAGACACCATGGCCGGAGATGATGTCCACCGCGACCTACTGGCGCGGCTACGGCATAGCCGAGGGTCTCCTGCCGGAGCACGGCAACGGGGGAATGGCGCTCACGCAGCTGAAATATGAGGCGAGCCGCTCTATGCCGGCTTCCATGTACTCGGCGCTTGAGCGGTACTTCAGGTCGTTCAATCAGCGGCGTCAGTCCGTATCGCACGTTGCGCGAGACGACTCTCGTCCGGCGTTCGTAGAAGTTGCCGAGACGATCCGCGACTGGCCGGATCTCCGAATGGCGGTTGTCGGGCTCACGCAGTTCGTCTTTCAGGAGGTCTCGAAGGAACTCCAGGAGGTGCCGCCGCGGTCGATCCGACCAGGGGTGTGGGACAGCCTCATCCACGAGATCCGCACCGACTGGTAATCCGCGCCGGTGAGAACGGTCGGATCCCGCAGGTACCGCCGAACGGGATCTTATGCCCCAGTGGCTGGTTAGAGGGATGGCGGAGCGCTGACGAAAACCTATGGCGACGGTAACTACATAGCGTAGCGCGCGAGCGCCCCTGTCGTCATCGCAGGCCTTCCCCGGCCTGTGCCGGAGTGAGTAGGTGCTCGGTCATGACGGCGTCGCCACCCATGTGATCGACAAAGACCTCTACTGGAAGGTGGCGCCATCCATGCGCCGTTCTGCCGGGTGCAGCAGAAAGTTCTTGAATCTGAGACGGCCGCTCTGGCGTGCCGTGCCGCGATCACGCTGCAATCCGTCGGGTACAGATGACTTGCGGCTCGGCAAGACCGGGCTGCAGACGGCTGTCTGCTGGCCGTGAAGTGGCTGACCGATCTTCCGCCGGCAACGGTGATCGTAAATCCCATCTGACGGGATAGCATGCATCGTAGGCCGAACTCACGTTGCCTTCCGGCAAGTTAGTATTCTCTGGTTTTCGAATCGGCGGTGGTAGCGATTGCTTGGGGTCTATGTGT
Organism: uncultured Thermomicrobiales bacterium; assembly: GCA_937891245.1. Classification (GTDB taxonomy): domain Bacteria; phylum Chloroflexota; class Chloroflexia; order Thermomicrobiales; family Thermomicrobiaceae; genus CALAGB01. Next base: position 13,120 of record CALAGB010000465.1, read on the forward strand.
TAGCAAGTATGCGGAATACCTAGTGCAGGATCTCGATCGATGGATTCTCCACGTGTGCAAGTAAACGTGACGAGGCGTCAATGATGTGGCTGTTCAGGTCCGCTCGGATCTCGTCTACACTGCCGTTCTCGAGGACGAACAACAATGTGCGATGCTCATCGGCGACTTCCGATAAGGTAGCGTGAAGGGGCCCAAGGCGGTATAGCTGCATTCGGATGCGAGAGAGAACGCTCCGCCACAGCTGCATTATCTGTGGCGGAGCCGATTGTTGCATGACTATCTCGTGGAAGCGGATATCTGCCTCTATTACTGTCGCTAGGTTGTCGCGCGCGGCTCCCGCGTCCATCTCATCAATTGATTGTAGTAAGGCGGACCGCAGTGTGTCATTAATTGGACGCGTGAGTCGTGTGATCGCGTAAGCCTCCGCGAGAAGGCGAGTAGGGAAGATCACCTCGACGAGCTCGCTCGCTGATATGTCTGCCACGAACGCGCCTCGGTTCGGGTAGTGGACGACGATCCCTTCCGAGACGAGTTGGCGCAATGCCTCCCGCACCGGGCCCGGGCTAGAACGAAGTTGACTGCTGATCTCGTCTTGCTTCAGTTGAGTGCCCGGCGGTATCTGCCCTCGGACGATTGCCTCACGGAGAGTGTCCTCGACCTGTGCTCGGCGTGAAGTAGGAAGCAGGTTGTCCACGACGCCAAGGTCGAGACTCGTTGACTCGTGCAGCGTCATCATCGTAATCCTCATCTGCGGAAACGCCAATATACATCGGATCTACCCAGACTCACGCGGCAATCTCTTGACAGATTATAGATAGTAGACAACAGTACTGTGACATGACACACGAAACCATCACTAGCGTAGAGGCGCTCTACCTCCGTAGCCCCCATGTCAACGAGGATCGCACAGATAGCTCGCAGGATGCACTCCTCGTGCGAATCGAGACCTCTAGCGGCAACGTGGGATGGGGCGAAGTCGACAGCAATCCACTGGTTGCCAAAGCAGTGATCGAAGCACCGACGTCCCATACGCGGGCCCGAGGGCTGCGTGATGTCCTGATCGGGCAAGATCCCCTGGACATCACGCGACTCTGGCATGACATGTACGAGGCAACCCTCTATTTCGGCCGGTCCGGCGCGGTGATCCATGCGATGGCGGGCGTCGATATCGCATTGTGGGACCTCAAGGGCAAGATCCTGAATAAATCCGTGGCCTCTTTGATCGGCGGGAGTTATGTCGATCGGCTGCGGGCATACGCGAGCCATATGTTCAGCTTCACGCCAGAGGAGACGGCGAAGCGCGCTGCCGCTGCCGCATCAGAGGGCTTTACCGCCCTCAAATTCGGGTGGGAGCCGTTCGGCGCCGACGCAGATCTCGATCTGTCGTTCGTCGAAGCGCTTCGTCAGACGGTTGGGCCGAACGTAGATCTGATGATCGACGCAGGGCTCGCGTGGGATGCAAAGACGGCTATTTCGCGCGCACGGTCGTTCGAGCCTTATCAGCTTTTCTGGCTGGAGGAGCCCGTCGCGCCGGATGACCTCGCAGGATATGCGAGGATTGCAGGCTCGACGTCCACCCGCATTGCGGCCGGTGAAGAGGAATGTGAATTCCGCGGATTCACACGCCTCATGGACTACGGCAGGATCGATGTTGTCCAGATCGACATCACGCGGACAGGGATCACGGAGGCGCTTCACATCGCCCGCCTGGCAAATGATCGTAAATTGCAGGTCGCGAATCACAATTTCACCACCGACATCAACACTGCCGCCGCGTTACACGTTCTTTCGTCGATCCCCAACGCCCTGATACTGGAGTACTGCGTCGAGCATAACCCGATGAAAGATTCATTGATTGAGAATCCGATTAAGCTCGATGACGGCTTCGCTGTTGTTCCAACGGAGCCGGGATTGGGGGTGACCGTCAGCAGCGAAGCCGTCCGGACATACGGCGTCGCGACCTCAAGCGCACTCAGCATCTGACAACGTCACCAAAAGCTATACGCACAGAAGGAGCGAATGATGAATCGGCACAGGATCGGCTTAGTCGCTGCGCTGGCAGTGGGAGCCTTGGTAATTGCCGCCTGCAGTTCGACGGGCAGTACGGGTGGCTCGTCGTCTACCACATCTGGCGCGGACGCGGACGCCGCCGGCTCGCCTGCCCCGGCTAACAGTGCTTCAGGGGGTGTGACGGGCACGCCGAGCGGCGCGAGCTTGAGCGGCAATGTGACACTGCTCAAGCACTTCAACGACTTCGAAAAAGACTACAACATTCAACTCAGCGAGGGGTTCACCAAGAAGAACTCTGGCGTTAAAGTGAACGTGGTCACACCACAGACCGGCGCCGTATTCGCGAAATTCCAGACCTTGGTAGCGGGTGGACAACCACCGACTGTGTACTTGGCGAACCTTAACTATCTCCCGCAGCTCTACAAGGACGACGCGTTGGTGCCGCTCGACCTCAATCAACTGGGTGTCGGATCCATCGACGAGCTCGCCAAGCAATACATACCCGGCGCTCTCGACCCGTATACGCGGGACGGCAAACTATACGGCATCCCGGAAGAGGTGTCCAACTACCAGACCTGGGCGAACAAATCGTACTTTGAAGCCGCCGGCCTCGATATCCCGAAAACCTGGGACGATGTCTGCGCTGCCGGGGAGAAGGTTAGCATCGTCGAGGACGGCGTGCCGAAGCGCGAGGTGATCGCGTTACCGACCAACTTCTCTGCAGCGACCGGACTGATTCTCGACGCGGTAGCTCGTGAGTTCGATGCCAATCTGTTTTCCGAGGACGGCACCGAGGCACACCTCACCGATCCCGGCGTCTTCAAAGAGTTCCAGATGTTCCAGGACCTGGTGTTCAAGTGCAAGGCCTTCTTCCCGTCGATGAACGGCTCGACGACCGCGCAGGAACGCGTCCTCTTCGGCGAAGGCCAGTCGGCCATGCTACTGGACGCGGGGTCGTGGTATGCACCGCAACTCGCCCAGCAGTACCCAAAGGTGTCAGCGGTTGCGACGGTCGCGCCCTATCCGACGGTCGAGGGGCATGCTCCGGAGAATGACATATACGGCTACGCATATGTGGTGCCGCAGGGCCAGCTCAACGAAACCACATCGGCTTACCTCGGATACTTGAAGGATCAAGGTGAGGCCGCATTCAAGTTAGGCCTCTACTCGGGCTTGGCAAACCTGGCCGATACCGAAACTGCCAAGTCCACACCGTTCTGGGGGACGAACTGGGCGCCGTCTCTCGCGGAAGGCAAAGCTCAACCGCTGCTCGTGAACGCCTCGCAGATCTATGACATTCTGCAGCAAGCATTCAATCAGGTAGTGATCAATCACGCCGATGTTACCCAGACGCTCGAAGCTGCTCAGCGACAGGTCGCGCCCTTGTTGAACAAGAAGTAAGCTGCGCGCCGCTGGCCGTTCCCGTCGATGTACCACAAGTCGGGAACCGCCGGCGTTCGCGCGACTGGTGGAAGAACACGACAGGAGTGATCGCGTGGCTCTCATGATCGACCCCGGCGAAGGGCAGGCGCTCATGTCGCTGGGCGTGAAAATGGCCGCCGGGGACCGAAAGACTCTCGCAAAGCGACAAGCACGGGCCGGAGTGTTCTTCGTCCTACCCGCATTGTTGTACTTCGCAGTCTGGATGTTCGGCCCGATCATCTACGGGATCTGGTTGGGATTTACGGATACGAGCTTCCTGGGCAGCTCCAAGTTTACCGGGCTAGACAACTACAGGACACTGTTCTCGGATCCTTCATTCATCCACAGTGCAGTCGTCACAGCGGAATACCTTGTATATACGACCGTCCCGGTCATGCTGGTCGCATTCATCAGCGCGTATGCACTCCATCATGCCCGTGGACGCATCTCGCACGCGTTGTATCTGACCGTCATATTTCTGCCCTTCGTGCTGCCATCGGTTGCCGCGGCAATCATCTTTGAGTTGATTCTGCAACCAGGGGGCCTGTTCAACGACGTGACGAGGACCACCGTCGCGTGGCTGACTGACCCGTCGACCGCGGTGATTTCCCTGAGCATTGCGACGGCCTGGGGTCTGGTCGGATACTACGTCGTAATATTCCTCGCAGGATTCCAATCGGTGCCAAAACAATTGATTGAGGCTGCCTCAATAGACGGTTCCTCCAAGCTCTCAACTTTGTTTCGCATTGAGCTGCCTCTGCTGCGGCCCGTCATACTGTTTTCGACTGTGACCGTGGTCGCAACGGTCTTGACCAATTTCGCCACACCGTTTGTTATGACGAACGGGGGCCCAGGAGACGCGACAACGGTCCTGCCCCTGCTGATCTACAAGACGGCCTTCCAGTACTCGAATCCGGGCTATGCGTCCGCAATGGCCGTGGTGCTATTTATTGTCAGCGTGGTGTTGACCGTCATACAGTTCGCGCTCATTCGGACCAGGGGTGAAAAGTCGTGACCGAATTCAAACCTCTCCTGATGTATCGCAAACGCACCCGTACTCTGGTTTATCATATTATTCTCATCGTTGTGAGCATCGTGTCTCTGACTCCGGTGCTGTGGGGGATCAGCGGCTCATTGCAGAGTAACCAGAACCTGTTCTCGGGTTCGTTTACATGGGTCCCACCGGCTCCACAATGGCATAATTATGCCGAGGCCTGGCATGCTGTGGACTTCGGTCGTGACATGATCAACAGTTTCACGATTGCCGTGATAGTGACGGTGGGGTGCGCTGTGTTCAGCGCGATGGCTGGATACAGTATCGCAACCTTCCGCTTTCGCGGTCGGCGCGCCCTTTTCGCTGCAATCATAGGGACATTGCTTCTTCCCTTCCCGGTGATATTGATCCCGGTCTTCATCATTGCGAAGACGTTGGGCATGATCGACACCTACGTAGGCGTCATCCTTCCGGGTCTTATCACGCCACAGGCGGTGTTCCTCATGGTCGAGTTCTTCCGCGGCACTCCCCATGAGTTACTCGAGAGCGGCAGGGTCGACGGCGCGTCCGAATGGGCGGTATTCCGACGCATCGCGCTTCCGATGGCGTGGCCAATCGTGGCGGCCGTATCGGTATTGACGTTCGTCGCGAGTTGGAACAATCTGCTTTGGCCCCTCGTCGTGATACAGAGCCAGCAACTCTACACCGTTCCATTGGGATTGGCGCAATTCAACAGTACCAATTTTTCGAATTATGTGCAGATACTCGCGATGTCAATTGTTGCGATCCTGCCGGTAATTGTACTGTTCGTTGTGTTCCGAAAGAAACTGGTCGACAGCATCATGATGAGCGGTGGAGCATTGAAATAACATTGAAGCATGGGATAATTTGCGCAATTGTATATCGGATCAATGCCGGCCGGCGCGGCCGGATGGGACGTGAGGAGTCAACAATGCGGGTTTTGGCCATCGGAGCGCATCCGGACGACATCGAGAATTTCTGCGCCGGAACGCTGTTCCTGTATAAGCAGATGGGCGCGGAAGTGTTCATCGCGATCGCAACACAGGGCGACATCGGCTCCCCGACAGGGACTCGCGAGGAGATCGCTCGGATTCGCCAGGGCGAGGCGCAGGCCGCGTGCGACCTGTTAGGAGCCTCCCTTATTTGGATGGGGTTCGACGACGAGATGTTGTTCAATACGCGGGAGACTCGGCTCGCCTTCATCGATGCGATCAGGCAAGCTCGGCCGGATGTGATGCTCGTACTGTCGGAGGACGACTACCATCCGGATCACCGAACTGCGGGTCTCATCGGGCGGGACGCGCGGATACCGGCCAACGTGCCGCTGATCGAGACGTCCACCCCTTCGTGCGCGATTCCGACGACCTTCGTCATGGATACGTATCTGGGCAAGAACTTCATCCCCGAAGCGTACGTCGACGTCTCGACCGTCATCGCGCAAAGACGAGAGATGCTCGACAAACATGTGAGCCAGGTTGCGTGGATGGAATCGGTGTATGGAGCGGACATGCACCGTGATGCGGACGTCACATCCTCATACAGGGGGCTGCAGTGTGGCGTGGAATATC
>CALAGB010000466.1 GCA_937891245.1 uncultured Thermomicrobiales bacterium
CGCCAGGTGCGCCTCGTGTAGCGCGCGGGCCGCGGCCAGCACCGCTTCAGCCTCGGCCGGTGGCACGACCGCGATGCCGTCTTCATCAGCCACGATGATATCGCCCGGATTGACGACCACGCCGCCGAAGGCGATCGGCACGTTCACCTCACCGGCGCCGGGGATTGGCCCCATCTGCAAGGCGACGCCGCGTGCGAAGACCGGCAGCTCATCTTCCTGGATTTCGCCGACATCGCGAATCGAGCCATCCGCCAGAAAGGCCACAACGCCACGCGCCTTGAGGCCACGACAAACATTGCCGCCAAGCAAGGCGGCGTCCAGATTTCCCCGCGCATTCACGACCACGACGTCACCCGGTTGGGTCATCGCCAGCCCCGCCTTGACGATGCTGAACGCGGAATCGGGAACCGAAATCGTGACAGCCGGGCCGACGACGTTCGGCATCGGTCGATAGATCGGACGAATCGCCGGATCGACCGAACCGCGCTTGTGCATCACGTCGACGAGATCGGCGCTCGGAATGCCGCGAAACGCCTCGATCAGATCACGCGACGGTCGCGGAATGTCGCGATAGATATCGAATCCCAGCGGCATAACTTGTCCCTTCTTTCTTCGTCTATCGTCGTCCACTCGTAGCGGTGGAAGACGTGTCCGCTCGCAGGTCGCCGTCGTTCCGGCAGCCGAGGTGAGCAGACTGGTTGCCCGCTACCGACGTATGCAGTGTGCATACTCATCCTCATAGCGATAACGTACGCCAGGTCGATCAATCATGAACTCGCATTACGACATCAGGCGTGGATCGAGTGCGTCACGCAGCCCATCGCCGAAAAGATTGAAGGCAATGGCGATAAACAGAATCGCCAGGCCGGGGATGATCGTCAGCTGCGGGTTACTCGTCAGATAGGTTCGCCCGGCGCTCAGCATCGCGCCCCACTCCGCCGTCGGCGGTTGCGGGCCGAGCCCGAGGAAACTGAGGCCCGACGCCGTCAAAATCGCGGTCGCCAGACGAAGCGTCGTCTGGACCAGCAGTGGCGCGAAACAGTTCGGCAGCATGTGGTGCCACATGATATGGCTGTCGCCCGCGCCGATCGCCCGCGCCGACAGCACGTAATCCTCTTCCTTCACCGAAAGCGCCGCTCCATGCGCGATACGGGCGAAGGCGGAGACGGAAGCGACGCCGACCGCGATGATTACGTTGAGCGTGCCGGGGCCGAGGGCCGCCACGATCGCGATCGCTAGCAAAAAGGTCGGCATTGCGAGCAACATGTCGATGCCGCGCATGATGATCGTGTCAGTCCAGCCGCCGCGGAAACCGGCGACGATACCGAGGAGAGCGCCGATCACCAGCGCGATCAGCACGGCACCGCAGGTGATCACGAGCGTCAGCCGTGCCCCCCAGAGCAGCCGGCTGAGGGTATCGCGACCAAGTTCGTCCGTGCCGAGAAGATGCGTGAGCGACGGTGACTGTAACGACTCGCCAAGCGAAATCTGTGTCGGATTATCAGGCGCGATGAGCGGCGCCAGCAGCGCCATCAGCACGCATACGATAATAATGACCAGACCGACCACGGCGGTCTTGCTCCGCCGGAAGCGCCGGAAGAAGCGGCGGCGCGGACGGATTCCCGCAAGCTCCGGCGTCCACTGGGCAGAGCTTCTTGTGACAGCCGTCGCCGGTTGCTCAGTCACTTCATCGCGGTTGAGTTCACCCGCGTCGCGCATTCGCCTCCTTGCACGTTTCAGTTCGCACCCTTACGAGTAGCGAATTCTCGGATCCAGGACGGCATAGAGTAGGTCAACCAGCAGGTTGACGACCAGAAAGGCGACCGCCAGCAGCATGATCGTCGCCTGCACGACCGGAATGTCGCGCGCCTGGATCGAATTGACCAGGAACGAACCAACTCCGGGCCGGGCGAAGACCGTTTCGGTCAGCACCGAGCCACCGAGCAGATAACCAAACTGGAGACCGACGACCGTGACCGTCGGGATGAGCGCGTTGCGTACGGCATGGCGCGCGATCACCGTCCACTCGCGCAGGCCTTTCGCGCGCGCGGTGCGCACGTAGTCCTGCCGCAACACTTCGAGCAGTCCGGAACGCATCTGGCGCGCGATGATCGCCGTCGAAGCCGAACCGAGCGCGAGGGCCGGCATGATCAGGCGCGAGAATGAGCCGGAGCCGGTCGCCGGCAACCAGCCCAGCCAGACCGAAAAGAGCAGCATCATCATTAGGCCGGTCCAGAAGATCGGCGCTGAAACGCCGATCAGCGAGACGACCGTGACCAGGTAATCCCAAACGCTGTATTGCAGGATGGCTGAGACGATGCCGGTAAGCATGCCAAAGAAGATCGCGAGAATGAGCGCGGCAGCCGCAAGTTCGGCCGTTGGTTTGACCCGGCTGGAGAACTCCGTGAGCGCCGGTCGTCCGGTCTGCGTCGAACGACCGAAGTTGCCGACCGCCGCGCGCGAGATGAAGAGCCAGTACTGCTCATAGATTGGCTTGTTCAGCCCAAGCGTCTCCCGAATGCGCTCGACGTCGGCGGCCGAACCGTTCGTGCCGACCATCACCTCGGCGGCATCGCCAGGGATCAGTTGCATAATCCCGAAGATGATAAGCGACACACCGATCAGCACCGGGATAAGCGCGAGCAGCCGCTTGATGATATAGACGGTCATGCATTCCTCTAAAGGCCATTCGTGCCGGTAAACCGGCACGAATGGCGCGGATCACGGTCGTCCTCGACGGTTACCCTTTGGTGAGGGCGCCAGGCACCCAGTCACCTGAGGGAAGAATCGTGAAGCCAGAGACATTCGGCATCATACCGTAGAGATTCACCATGCTGAAGAGGTAGAGGAACGGCGTGTCATCCCAGATCAGCTGCTCGACCTGCTGGAAAATCGGCAGGCGCTTTTCCGGATCGAACTCTTCCCGCTCTTGGGCCAGCAGCTTGTCGACCTCGGGATTGTTGTATCCGGAGCGCTGCGCCGCCTCGGCGTTCGCACCTTCGCTCTGATAGAGGCGATAGAGATGGTAGTCGACGTAATAGCTGGTGCGCTGCGGCATCACCACCAAATTCGGATTCGTGGAGGGATCCTTGGTGAGATCGGCAATGAAGGTCGCCTGATCGCCCTTCTTGATCGTCGCCTTGATTCCGACCTGCGACCAGTAGCCCTGCACCGCCTGGACGACCTGATCGTCACCCGGCCAGCGGCCGCTCGTATAGGAAATCGTCACCTCGAACCCGTTGCCGAAGCCGGCATCCGAGAGCAACTGCTTCGCCTTATCCGGATCGTAGGGCAGCGGATCGAAATCGAAGGCGCCCCAGAGACCCGGGCAGGCCGGTGTCGTCAGTGGTCGGGCGAAACCACCCAAAACGTTCTTGATGATCGCGTCTTTATCGACCGCCATATTGACCGCCTGGCGCACACGCTTGTCGGAGAACGGCGGCTTCGTCTGTTTCAACTGCATCTCGGTGATCGTCAGGCTCGGGCTATCGACGATCTTGAGGCTCGAATCCTTTTGCAGGTCGGGGACATCGGTCGGCGGCAGGCCAAAGACGAGATCGGCCTGCTTACTCTTGAGGACGATGACGCGGGTGGCCGGATCGGGCACCGGCTTATAGACGAAGCGACGGACCAGCGGCTTCGCACCCCAGTAATCATCGAAAATCGTCGCCGAGATATGGTCGTTCGGCACCCATTCTTCAAACTTAAACGGTCCGGTGCCGACCGGACTGCGACCATAATCAGCGCCACCCATTTTTTCCAGGGCCGCGCCGCAAATGATGTTTGCCGAACCGTCGGCCATGAGGAAGGGGAAGTCCGGCGTCGTCGGATCGGTCACGAAGATGGCCGTATGGTCGTCCGGCGTCTGCACTTCCTTATTAAGCGCGTAGTTCGCGCGCCGGTTCGATTTCGTTTCCGGGTCGAGAATATGGTCGATCGTTGCCTTGACGTCGGCCGAGGTGAACGGCGTGCCGTCGTGGAATTTAACATTCTCGCGCAGCTTGAAGGTCCATGACTTGTGGTCGTCGCTGACGCTCCAGGAGGTCGCCAACGACGGCTCAACGTTCATTTTTTCGTTCCAGACGACGAGCCGGTTGAACATCGCGTTGACCGCGTACTGATAGGCGGTACCAACGCATGGGTCGAGGCTGTTTGGCTCCGGACCGTCGACGATGGTGAAATCGACATCGGCGACCGGGCCGGAAGCGGTTGGCGAGCCTTCCGGCGTCGCCATACTC